>JAGBHX010000136.1 GCA_017935265.1 Clostridia bacterium
AACATTTTCTTTTGCTATGAAGCCTGTGATTGCGGCGGCGGCGAGCTGCCACGAAACAACGCCTACAACGGGCACGAGCAGATATGCAAACGGGCCTGCAACAGAAGCTAAAATTGAAGAGTCGGCGGCTTCGGCAACCTTGAAGCTGAGAGTAAAGGTCTGCATAATCTGAACAACCGTGTTACAAAGGAGTATCACCGTTGCGGCTTTAACAACATATGACCAGCCGCGGCTGCACATTGACTTAAATGCTCTTAACAAAGACGGAGCCTTATACTCGGGAAGCTCAATTATAAAAAAGGATTTTTTTGCTTCATGATTTGTGATTTTATTGATAATTAAAGCGGCAAAGAAAATAATTACAATGCCTGCAAAATACATAAGAGGACCAACCCACGTTGCATCACCGAAAAATGCGCCTGCAAAAAGTGAAATTACGGGAAGCTTTGCGCCGCAGGGCATAAAGGGGGCGAGCATAGCGGTTGCTCTGCGCTCGCGTTCATCACGGATTGTTCGGCAAGCCATAACACCCGGAATTGCACAGCCTGTGCCGATTACGAAAGGAATAACTGATTTGCCCGAAAGACCAACCTTTTTGAAGATTGGGTCAAGCACAACCGAAACACGCGCCATATAGCCGCAGTCCTCAAGCAAAGCAATGAGGAAATACATAACCATAACGAGAGGCAAAAATCCGATAACAGCAATTGCACCGCCGATTACACCGTCAACAAGCAATGCTGAAAGAAGGGGATTGGCATTTTCAAAAAATCCTGCAATCCAACCCTGGAAGGTTTCAAGAAGTGTAACGAGGCCGGGAATTACAGTTCCGTTTTTCATTTCATACCCTTCGGCAATCCACACACCGGGACCTGCCTGAGAAATCCAGAAAACAAGGAACATAACAACGGCAAAAATCGGAATCCCCAAAAATCTGTTGGTAACAACGGCGTCAATTTTATCCTGAAAATTTCTGTCTTTTGTAAATACCTTGCGGCTTTCAACCTTTTTTACAATGCCGTTAACAAAGCTGAAACGCTTTCTGTCTGCCTTGCGCACGGCAGTTTTGTCACTGAGGTCGATGTTGCCCTGACTGTAGGGCGGAAACTGACTTTTGCCCTTGAGGGATACAGCGGTGCGGACAACCTCACTGAGTCCGTCGGAAGAGGTAGAAACCGTTTCGACAACGGGACATCCCAATTCCTGCGCCAAGGCTTCAACGTTAATCTTTGTTTCCTTTTTTCTGTTGATGTCAGTTTTGTTAAGTGCCACAACAACAGGAACACCGAGCTCCATCAGCTGCGTTGTGAAGAAAAGACTTCTGCTGAGGTTGGTAGCATCAACAATGTTAATAATAACATCGAGGTTTTCGTTTTTTATGTAAGAGCTTGTCACGCTTTCCTCCGAAGTGAAAGGCGACATTGAATATGCACCGGGGAGGTCAATTGCAATGAGCTGCTCATCGGTGTCATAAAGGGATTTTTTGATTGCAGATTGCTTTTTTTCAACGGTAACACCTGCCCAGTTGCCAACCTTTTCATTTCGGCCGGTAAGAGCATTAAACATAGTTGTTTTACCGCTGTTTGGATTGCCTGCCAAAGCAATTCTCATTTTGATTTCCTCCTTGGTTAAACACGACTAACTTGCAACTTAAAAAATAAAAATCAGATGCTTATAGCTTTTGCCAAACGGGTGTCGATGCTGTATCTTCCGTCTTTGATTGCAACAACGCAGCCGCCCGTTGTGTGGGAAATCACGGTAATGGGCTCGCCGCTGTAGCATCCGAGAGTGAAAAGAAAAGCTTCAAGCTCTTCATCATTTGTCTGAATGGAGCTGATGATATATTCTGTTCCTGATTTTGCATTCATTAAGTTCATAGATATCACCTGAGTCTGATGTTAGTTAGTGGTTACTAACTTCGGCAATATATTATCACTATGTCAATAATTTGTCAATAGCTTTTTAAAGAAAATTTTGCCACACTTGAAAAAAATATTGCGGTGTGGTATAATGAGCAAAATTCATTTATCGGTGATTATATGAAGATACACGCATCAGCAGAAAATTATCTTGAAACTATATATATGCTTCGCAAATCCAAAGGGATGGTAAGGTCCATTGACATTGCGAACGAGCTTGAATTTTCAAAGCCCAGCATCAGCGTTGCCATGAAAAATCTTCGCGAAAACGGATATATCGAAGTGGATAAAGACGGACACATTACTCTTCTTGAAAAAGGGCTTGAAATAGCCGAGAGAATGTATGAGCGTCACACCGTTATTTCACAATTTCTCGTTAAGTTAGGCGTAGAAGAATCGGTTGCCACCGAGGATGCCTGTAAAATTGAGCACGTAATCAGTGACGAGAGCTTTGAAGCAATTAAAAATTCAATTTAAAATAAAAAACAACACGGTACCGATTTCAGTCGATACCGTGTTGTTTTGATAAATCAATTGCCAAACGTTTTATTAAAACTTTGTAGCGTCAATGTGTGAAAATGTTGTTTCACCGTTTTCGTCAATTGTGAGAAGGCTTGCACCCTGAAGATTTTCATCGTAGTAAGCGGTGAGACCTGTTTTAAGAGCATATGAAAGGCGAACACCCTCATAAACTGTGGAGAATGTGTTAACGTGGTCGTGGCCGCAGATAACATCCTTGGTGCTTCCCAGTTCTTTGATAACGTCAAACATACCTCTGTTTACACCGCAGCAGATATATTCTCCTTTTACACCGAAGGCGGTGGGGTCGGAGCTCATATTGTCATATGCGTTGTTGTATTCGGGGAAGGGGATGTGAATGAACAAGGTGCTCTGAACATTGGAGCTGGTAAGGGCATTGAGTCCGTTAACGTTCCATTTGTACCATTCAATCT
>JAGBHX010000137.1 GCA_017935265.1 Clostridia bacterium
AGAGCACACCCTGTATACCTGCAACAAAACCGCCGAAGCCGGTTTCTGCACAGCTGAATGCATTTTCATTAAGCCTGATTTTTGTGCCGTCTGCCGTTTCGGCAAAAGCTGTGGTTTTTGAAAGCACCTTATTAATGAAGGGGCTGAATTCACAAGCCGTTTCGCAAAGCTTATTCACCGCAGACGCCTCTGAGCCGAACACATAAGAAGCATCAAAAACGGAGACTATGCCGAGTCCCGCACCTACAGACAATAAATTTAGCTTTTGAAGTGCATTCTCTCCTGCAGTTTCGTTTATAACATTTCTGAGGGCATCGGGTACAAAAACATCAATCACAAGATTTCCGTCAGAAGTCCTTGCACTGATGTGCTCAGAAATAACCTTGCAGAATGATTTTACCTTACCGAGATTTTCTTCACTGCCCGTAAAAAACAGGGTAAGCTTTATTTCTTCATCATTGACCTTAACGTCATATGTGCCGAAAACACCGTCTGCGCCGATATGAGCCATTTTGTTAAAGAAGCCTGTGCCCTTATCAAAAAGAGCATTCTTTACAGCAGTATTCTGAAGCCTGCCGTCCTTAAAAACAACATTACCGTCGATTGTGATAGTATCATTTTCACCGAGATAGGCTTTTACACCTTCGCCGAGCCTTGTAAGTAAGCCGTCAAAGACGGATGCGTCGGGCTGATTGTCTTCTTTCCATATGCCGTCAGCATTTAATATAATGTCTGCTTTGTTCCCTTCGGTTTTAACTGAAATAAAGGCATCTGCACCGGTATTTTTTGCCCATAAATTCACCTCGGCTGAAGCAATGTCAAGAATTGAAGGAACAGCCTTTCTCTCAGCAAAAACAACACCGCACACCTTACAGTGTGAGCCCTCTGAAAGCCCCGGGGAGGTAAATTTTGCAGCAACAGCTTCATCCTTGATTTCAGTGTGCGAGGGAGTTTTTTCAAGCTCAACCGCCAGCCTTAAAATAAAACGGGCATCCTCTGATTTTATCACACCGTCAGAATTCATATCGCCCCTTGCAGTCTGCTTTTCATCAAGCTTTTCAAGACCTACGGAGGCTCTGAGAACGAGACGTGCATCAGCGGCATCAATGGCTTTATCACCGTCAGCATCACCGGAATCAGCACAGGCTGAATCGGGCTTTTCGGCAATATCCTCAGAAGCAAAAGCTCCTGTACCGCAAAGACATACCGTCATCAGAAGGGATATTAGGACGGATAAAATTTTCTTCATCAATTGCTTACTCCTGATAATTTTTCCGTAGCATTTATCTTGCTACAACAAATGTCATTCTTTCCTGAATTGTAAACGCACCGTGACCTGTATTGAAGCCGCCGTGATCGGAAGTGATTATAATAAGCCAGTCTTCATTTTCATATGTGCTTCTTTCTTCAATCGCCTCAATTATATCCATAGCCTGCTCTTCGGAAAGTGCAAATGCATCGGAATAATCGGGATTTTCAAGATCAAAGCCGGTGCCGTGACCCGCGTGGTCGGTATGCTCAAAAATAGTAAAGATAAAATCTGAGCAATCTGCACTCTTTACATCCTGAAGGGTATTTGCAAATGTGCCGTTATCGTCTTCAGCATCAGAGAAAAGAACATCAAGACCCTTTTCTTCGCAAT
>JAGBHX010000138.1 GCA_017935265.1 Clostridia bacterium
AAGCTGACGGGTTTCAACGTCAAGCATAATCGGATAGCGAATGTAATCGGAATACTTTTTAACAAGGGACTGAATTGTGTATGTTTCAAGATACTGATTGTATGACTCCTCCTCGGTGTTTTCTTTGATGTGGAGAACAATTTCGGTACCTACTTCAGCCTTATCACATTCGGTGATGGTATAGCCGTCTGCCCCCTGTGAAACCCACTGCCAGCCTGTTTCGCTGCCTGCGGTTTTTGTTCTGACGGTTACCTCGTCGCTGACCATAAATGCAGAATAAAAGCCTACACCGAACTGGCCGATGATTTCAACATCATCCTGCTTTTCGTTGTTTGATTTAAAATCAAGTGAGCCGCTTTTGGCAATTGTGCCAAGGTTTGCTTCAAGCTCTTCGGCGCTCATACCGCAGCCGTTGTCAACAATTGTGAGGGTTTTGGCATCTTTATCAATTGAAAGCTGAATTTTATAGTCATCTCTTGAAAGGCCCAACGCACTGTCGGCAAGAGAATGATAATATCTTTTGTCAATTGCATCGCTTGCATTTGAAATAAGCTCACGGAGAAAAATCTCTTTATGAGTGTAAATAGAGTTTATCATCATATCGAGAAGCTTTTTGGACTCCGCCTTAAACTGTTTCTTTTTCACTTTTATCTCTTCTTTCAAAAACAATAATTAGCACTCTAAAACTCAGAGTGCTAATATAGTATAAAATGATTATTTTTAAATGTCAATAGATGGCAAAAAATTTAACAGATTTGTAACAAAAAGCGGTGCTCTTACGAGCACCGCTGAATTGTGGTTTGATTATCTCATTCCGAGAACGTCAAGAATACCGAAGGTCTGAGAGAAGATTTCATCAGGTCTCTGATTTACAACTTCTTTCTTAAGACCGGACTGCTCACAGAGTTTAACGTCTGAAGTGTCAACAATACCTGACATATTGGGGTCAGCAGCCTTGAGAACTGCATCACCGATATTTACGTCGGCAAACATCAAAGCGTTAAATGCTCTGAGGAGAACTGCGTCCTGACCGTCAACATAAGCGTCACCGTCAACGTCGCCAAGGATAACAACGGGATACTTAACATATGAAGGATAAATATATTCTTCATCTTCCATTGAGTGCATTGTGATAACAGCACCTGTACCGTTACCGTTTGCTGTGCTCTGGATACCGATGTTGTAGTAGTCACCGTTTGCAGCCATACCGTAGCCGTAGTAACCCATGAAGTAGTCGTTAAATGTGCCCATTTCTTCAACTGCAGTGGGATTACCGAAGCCTTCATCAAGACCGTAGAGATAGCCCGTGTTTTCGTCAACCAACTGACCCGCTGAGCTGTCGCCTTCCATGTAAAGCTCAAGGTAGTCTGTGAGGTTTGAGTCAAGGTTTGCAATAGCTTCGTCAAGAGCTGTCTGACGGTTGTCAACAACAAGCTGATCGCTTTCGTCATAGTCACGGTCAAGGTTAACTGCTTCAAGATAAGCATTGATAGCTTCCTGAACAGCTTCGGAGTTGTACTTTCTCAATGAAGTGATGTAAGATACAACCTCGATTGAACCGTCAAGCATTGTATAGTCTGCAAGAGGAGCCCATTCTTTAAGCTCTTTAACAGCTTTGATAAGCTGCTTTCTTGCTTCGTTGATGCGTGACTGACGCATATCGCGAAGTGCCTTTGCGGGGTCAACATCATCGTTTGCTGCTGCAAGATACTCATTGTTTACCTTAATAGCAAAGTTGAGAGCCTTTTCATAGTTTCTCCAGCTTCTTTCGGAATATGTGAATGTTCCGTCGCCGTTATCTACCTGAGTATAGTTTGCATTAAGAGCCTTGGTGAGAACCTTATTGAGCTGATAGTTAGAAGCTGTGGTTTCACCGTAGTTCTCGTAATCATTTTCGTTGGCTTCCTTGGAGCCGTCCATATTATAGCCTGTTGTAAGCATTTCGTGGATAGCTTCCATATAGTAAGCCGCATTTGTCATTTCGCTTCTTGTGGGAGCAACAACGTCGGGGTTGGTCTGTGCTTCCTTATACTGGTTAATCAAGTTGCCGCAAGCATCGCGTGCATCGCCGAAGTCCTTATAAAGGAAGCCCTTGAAGTCAACCATATGGAAGAAGCTGTATGAATCGTCATCATAGTCCTTGCCGTCATTTGATTCTTCCGAATACTGGTTGTAGAGAGCCTCAAACTCGGAGAAGTTAAGAATCGGATAATCAGCAGGAGCCGTGTTGGGAGCGAAGGGATAGTCCGCAGCGTTCCACAAGCCGAGAAGCTGGCCGATCAACGGCATAATAGAATAGAGTGTGCTTTCTGTTGTCTGGTGGAACTGACCGAGGTTGCCGAGAAGAACAACAACAAGGTTTTTAAGTCCGCAACCGGCAACAGCGCCTGAAGAATGGTAAACAGTAATCAATTCGTCAAGAGTTGAATATTCATAAGGAACAGCCATCTGAGTGGGCTTGTAACCGCTCTTAGCATAATCTCTTTCGAAGGGAAGACCAAGCAAGGGGTTAAGAACACGGCCTACAAGGTCAATAAGAAGATCGGGAAGAGATTTGTTGATGCCTGAGCCGGGATGAACACCAATGATTGAAACAAGCTGGTTGAGCTTAAGACCAAGAATTGAACCGATAAGCTTGTTCATAATAAGGTCTTCAACACCTGCGGGTGAATCTTCAACACCGTAGAATGAGTCAACGGGGATAACCTGGAAAACTGTGTCATAAAGCTTGTGCCATACTGTGATGTGATCACCTGCATAGTTTGAAGGCTCATAACCGAAAAGTCCGCCGTATTCGCCGAGAGCCCAGTCAACAACTGTGTTGAGAATTTCGTGAATTGAAGGAATGAGAGTCTCATTCTGCATTGTTGTGTGACCGTTGAGGTAATACTGAGCAACCTTAGCACCAACTGTGAGGCAGTCATCACTGTCATAGATGAGCTGTTTTGTCTCAAACATTTCTTCAAAGTCAATTGTGGGAGTAAGCTCTGCAGCAACACTTATAAGTGTGCGAGAAGCAAGCTCTGAAATTGATGCACAGGCTTCATCGGGGAATTCAAGTCCGTCAACGAGTGTGCCGAGGAATTTTTGAAGAACGTATGTAACGAGCTGAACGTTTGACATAGCTGAAAGTTCTTCGTCAGTCTTGTCAATTTCAGGAGCATCTTCCCAGAAGCCGGGAAGCATGGGAAGAACAACTACGATAAGGTCACAGAACTTGTCATCAAGGCCGTCTGCAAATTTAAGGTATGCTGTTTCGAGGTTTCCGTTTTCATCAAAGGTCTTTTCGAAATGGATGAACTGTGAAATACCGCCGCCCAAAAGGAACCATTTAAGGAAGCAGTCAAGCTTAACCTGAAGGTTTGCATCCTCGGGAATATTAAGCTCGGAAGCGTCAAGTTCAAACACTTCGATAAGAAGGTTCATAACAAGGTCAAAAATCATTTCACCGTCAGAACCGAGAAGGTCAGCAAGAAGAGTACCTGCATAAGGAACTACAAGGTCCTGGATAGCAGCCATAAGAATCTTCCAGATGAAGTCAAGAGTTGAGTCACCTGTAAGGCTGAGGTAACCAAGCTTGCCGTCACCCTCTACTTCGCTGGGAGAAAGTGTGGGAAGAAGCTCCCAGATTTTTACTTTGTTACGAAGGCAACCTGTTTCGTCAAGGTCAGAATTGGGGCCTTCCTGCATAACTGTTGTGAAGCCGAGGAACTCAGCAATGTCGTTGGTTCCTGTTTCTGCATCTGCACCCATATCAACGATGAGTTTAACAAGGTCGTTGTCAATGAACATCTGAAGCATTTCTTCAAGCTTCATATCAGCTGTGTAGGATGTGCCTTCTGCTGTTGAGGCACCGTCGCCGTAAAGCAGATTGTAAAGCATATCTGTTATAAAGCCGTGAAGGTCATTGAACATAGCAAGGTCAGTGTCGGGGTCAAGAACACCGAATGTCTCAAGAGCACCGAAATCGAAGCTGTTGTCAAGGATATTGGAAATAACCTTACCGTTGCCGTCAGCCTCTAACAAGCCGAGAACAAGAATAAGAACGGCCATATCTCTGTTGTTTGCTGATCTTCTTCTTGTACCGCTGTCAATCGGGTCAAGGTCGAGGTCACCGATGTCACCAAGCAAGGGCATAGCAATAGCGGCAGTGGTACTTGTGTTAACATTGCGCAACGAATCCAATGCTCTGTCGATGCTACCGAGGTTAAGCTCGAGGTCAAGAATTTCGAAGTTAACGTCGAGAGTTGACATAACATCGGAATCAAGCATGTCAAGAAGCATTGTTGCCACCTGCTCGGTTGTCATAACCGGGTCAAGTGTTTCGTTGTAGTGGTCGGCTTCAACGTATGAGGTTTTAAGTGCGTTGGCGCCGATAGTGGTCATAGAGCACATAATGATGATTGCGAGAATAACGGATAACATTCTCTTAGCCTGTTTCATTATGAAGCACCTCCATTTCAGTTTTGACCATAGAGCAGATAGATAACTCTACTCCTACTCTATTATCTTAGTGTAATATTAACAGAAATTTGGCTCTTTGTAAATAGAAAAAAAGAAAATAATTACAGTTTTTTAAAAAATTATTACTATTTTATATCTATTTTGATAAAAAGAGAGCCGCCCTGCACCAAAGCGCAAGGCGGCAAGAATATTATTTAAAATACATATACAGCTGGCATTTTATCATACCGTTGTAAAGCTTGCGGCGTTTGTCTGCCTTCCGGCCGAAATCGGCCTCAAACTCCTCTGACGGGCTGATAATATAATAGGAACGTCCTCTTGCGGGAACAAAGCGCTTACCCATTATTTTATACAGCTCAGCGGCCTGTTTTATGTCGAGCAGACGTTCACCGTAGGGCGGATTGCAGATGAGAGTGCCTCTTTCGGTTTTCATTGAAAAGTCCTTGATATCGCATCTCTCAAACTGAATTTTGTCAGCCACCCCTGCCCTTTTGGCATTTTCCTTGGCAATTTCCAGCACTTCAGCATCAATATCTGAGCCGTATGCCACAAACTGACTTTCACGTATAACCAGATCCCTTGCTCTTTCGCGCTCAGTTTCCCACACCTCCTGAGGAATAACATCCCATCTTTCGGCTGAGAAATGGCGGTTGACACCCGGAGCGATGTTGTGAGTGAGCATTGCGCCTTCTATGAGGATTGTTCCGCTGCCGCACATCGGGTCATAAAGGGTGTGGTAGTTGCGCACTCTTGCAAGATTGACAAGGGTTGCGGCAAGGGTTTCTTTAAGCGGTGTACCGTTTGCCTGAGTGCGGTAGCCTCTTTTGTGAAGGCCTGCACCTGAGGTATCAAGAAGCAGGCTCACCTTATCTTTCATAATTGAAAACTGAATCTGATGAACGGGACCTGTTTCATCAAACCAGGCTATACCGTATTTTGATTTAAGTCGCTCAACCACGGCCTTTTTGATGATTGACTGGCAATCGCTGACACTAAACAAAGCAGAGTTGATTGAATAGCCCTTGACGGGAAAAGCGTCTGCCTTGCCGATCCACTGCTCCCAGGGAAGATTTTTTGTGCCCTGAAAAAGCTCTTCAAAGCTTCTGGCTTCAAAAGTGCCCACTAAAATCTGAATTCGCTCTGAATATCTTGAGCAGATGTTGGCTCTTGCCAATATACTTTCATCACCTGAAAACAGAACTCTGCCGTTTTCGGCAACTACGTTTTCTGCGCCCAAAGAGCGCATTTCTTCGGCTATGACTGACTCAACGCCTAACAGACACGGTATAACAAAATTGATGTTCATTTAAACTCCTATTCGACTTCGGGTTCGATAAGACCGTAACCTCCGTCTTTTCTTTTATATACTACACAGGTCTTGTCATTCTCCCCATTTATGAACAGATAGAACTGATGACCCAGCATTTCCATTTGTAAAATTGCCTCCTCGGGCATCTCGGGCTTGAGATAAACCGACTTGGAACGGATGATGTCAAATTCTTCGTCAGCATCGTCATCGTCAGCAATATAGTCGTCAATAACGTCTGCACGGATTTTCTTTGACACTTTTGTTTTGTTTTTACGAATTTTTCTGATTATGAAATCAATGCAGGCATCCAAGGCATCGTTCATATCCACAGCACTTTCTTCCGCTCTGAAGAACATTCCTCCGCTTGCGATAGTCAGCTCGACTATCTGCTCGGATTTTTCAACGGTGACTGTGATTTTAGCTTCAGCTTCGTCATAGAAGAACTTTTCGATTTTGTCAAGCTTCTTTTCAGCGTGAAGTTTGAATGAGTCTTTAGGTGTGCATTTGCGACCAACGATAGTAGTCTTCATAAAATCAGCCTCCTTTGATTACAGCACTTTCTGTACTGTGACTATATTATAGCACATTACACAATAAATTGAAAGAGGTTTTAAAAATTTTATGAAAAAATTATAAAAATTGTTATAAAAAATCAAAAAGAGCAGAAAAATCTGCTCTTAAAGGTTATATTTTGTTGGTTCCTCTGCGGTTGTATCCGCCGCCGTGCTTGGAATCACGCTTGAGGTCAGACATTTTTTCATCACTGACCTGCTTGAAACGTGCCATCATATCTTCAAAAGATGCGTTCTGGCTGTCATTTGATTTGGCGCTGCCCTGCCATACATTTGCGGGGCGTGATGAACGCTGAGGGCGCGGCTGACGAGGCTGCTGAGGCTTTTTCTCTTCATTGGCACGCTTGATGGAAAGGCTGATTTTGCCGTCATCACCAATTGAGATAACCTTAACCTTAACGCTCTGGCCTACCGTAAGATGGTCGGAAATTTCTTTAACATAATCTGAAGCAACCTCCGAAATATGTACAAGGCCTTTCTTGCCCTCACCTAAATCGATAAATGCTCCGAATGATGTGAAACCTGTAACTTTGCCTTCAACTATTGTTCCGACTTCCAATTGCATAAACTCTGTGACTCTCCTTAATATGACTCCTGTAGTTTAATTATTCACCGGAGGCGATGTCCTGATATACTCTGTCTCCGGGCATGATATAACCGTATTTTTCACGGGCAACCTGCCGGATATATTCGTCTTTATCGCCGCTGTTGATAACTTCCTCAAGCTCTTCGTTTTCAGCCAGCTGCTCTGCACACTCAGCCTGAAGTGCATCGACCTCAGCCTGCTTTGACTGAATTTCTTTTGCTGAAGAAACCAAAGAAACCGCAAAATAAACAACAACAGCCACAACAATAACCAAAAGAATGAAACTGAAGCTGCGCTGCTTTTTAACTTTGCTCTTAGCCATAATAAACCCCCATATCCATAAATACTGTTATACAATGTTGATTATACAACAACAGCTTGAGGTTTTTCAAGTACTATTTGTCTTATTTTGAGAAATTTTTTGGCTTTTTTTAAGTTTTTTTGAAATTCTTTTTACCTTTGAGCGCAAAGCACCCAAAAATGCAGAAATCGGCAAAGAAATTTTATCAAGAAAGCGTGCCACAAATATACCGAAGGTTACGTAATAAATAAAAAGGCCCAGACCTAAACCGCCGAAGGTGAAGAGCCTTATCTCACCGTCGTTACAGCAAAGCAAAAAGCAAAACACAAAAAACGTGCTTATGATGCAATAAACAACGTCCTGCACAAAAATCGCCTTTTTGGATTGAAAAAAGGATTTTCTCACAAAGCGTACCAGATGATAGAAAACCCCCAGCAAAAAGCCAAAGCCGATGCACAAAAGAAAAACGTAGGTCTGTCGGGCAGATGAGGGAATATACATCAGCGGAACACCCTGCCGAAAAACCCGCTTTGCCGCGGGGCGTCGTCAGTATAGACAAGGGCATCTATTTTGCCTTCAACCGTCATTTCGCCCGAATCGGTGCTGAGCTTGCCGATGTGAAGTCCTGCCCCCCTGAGGGAAAGCTCACCGAAGTCCGTCACAAGAGTTATTGTCTGCTCATCGAAGGAGTCAACGTCCCTGACACCCGTGAGAGTTATTTTCTTTCTGTCCTCCATTGACACACAATGGGGAATTGCAGGATATTTTTTATCATCGTTCATATTCAAAGCTAATCCCTCCCATAACAGCTTATGAGAGGGATCAGAAAATTATTACATTATAAAACCTTATACATTAAAGGTGCATCGTCCTTGTTGGCAAATTCCACAACCTTTTCAACCTGAATTCTTGTGGTGTTTGCACCGATGGCGATTTCAATAACGTCGCCCTGCTTAACATCATATGATGCTCTTGCAACCTTGCCGTTAACCACTACCCTGCCTGCGTCACAGACCTCGTTGGCAACGGTACGGCGTTTGATTATTCTTGAAACCTTGAGGTATTTGTCAAGTCTCATAAGTCCTCCGAAAACTTAACGGAGCTATCCTCAGATAGCTCCGCAAAAGATAAGCTTAATTATTTAACAGCGTTTTTAAGAGCTGCGCCTGCTTTGAAAGCGGGAACCTTAGAAGCGGGAACTGTCATAACTTCGCCTGTTCTGGGGTTGCGGCCCTGCTTCTCTGCGCGCTCTCTAACTTCGAAAGTACCGAAGCCTACGAGCTGGATTTTTTCACCTTTTGCAAGCTGGTCAGCGATTGTTGCGAAAACAGCGTTAACTGCCTTTTCTGCACATTTCTTTTCGAGGCCTTCCTTAGCTGCAACTGCATTGATAAATTCTGTCTTATTCATTGATGTATCCTCCTAAAAATTTTATATTATGAAATACATTACTATATGTATATCACATCTTATTCAGCGGACTTCGCTTCATCCCAGAGCTTGTCCAATTCTTCAAGGGAAGTGCTTTTCATATCAATTCCGCGCTGAGAAGCAAGCTCTTCAACCACGGCAAAGCGGGATGCGAATTTGTCACTTGCGGCAGTGAGAGCCTCCTCGCTGTCACAGTCAATAAATCGGGAAACATTTACAACAGAGAAAAGAAGGTCACCCAATTCTTCAAAGGTGTTTTCCTTGTCGTTTCGGTCAATGGCTTGCTTGAGCTCGTCAATTTCTTCGCTGAGCTTGTCCAGTGCACCGCTGACATCGCTCCAGTCAAAGCCAACCTTTGCGGCTTTGGACTGAATCTTCTGCGCTCTCATAAGTGCAGGCAGCTCACGGGGAACTGACGCGATTGACTCAGAAACATTCTTCTGCTTTTTGGTCTGACGCTTGATTTCGTCCCAGTTTGTGAGAACATCGTCAACACCGCTGACATTCACATCACCAAAAACATGAGGGTGGCGGATAATCAGCTTTTTGGCAATTTCATCGGTTACATCGTCAATGTTGAAGCTACCCTTTTCCGTTTCAATCTGAGAATGGAAGATAACCTGCATCATCACGTCACCGAGCTCCTCACGAAGCATTGGTACGCTGTTTTTGTTAATAGCCTCAATAACCTCATAGGTTTCTTCTATGAAATCCTTTTTAATGCTTTCGTGTGTCTGCTCAATATCCCAAGGACATCCGCCGGGGGCACGCAGGCAACGGACAATTTCAACTAAATCATAGAAATCATATTTTTCTTTAAATTCAAAGTTATCTGTCAATTCACTCACCGACTACCATTTTAACCCAAAAAACCACGCTTTTCAAGTACTTTGGCAATTTTTTCTCCTTTTGGAATCATATTTACATCGTCGCGTGACAATCCCTTGCTCAAAAGAAGAGTTACAACGTAAACAAACACAGCCGCAACCACTGCAATGAGGGTGGCAATTGTGCTGCCGTTGAGCCTTGAGGTCGGGTCACCGATGCCCTCAAGCAAGGTACCGAACACTCTGTAGCAGGCAAAAGCGCTGATACAGCTCATAGCCGAACAGAACAGAGGCTTGAAGAACATTGATTTGAAATCAAGCTTTGTGCCTGAAATTCTGATAAGCATTGAAAGGTTGATTGCAACAATAACTACATAGCAGGCAATTGAACCCACGGCGGCACCGTTGATGTTGATTGACGGGTTGCCTACGAGTATGTAGTTGAGAATAATTTTAACCACTGCACCAACAACGATTGACTTGAGGGGAACATCCATTCTGCCCAGAGCCTGAAGCATATTGGTGATGGGTGACGACACGGCAAACAGGAACACGCCGAAGCCGTATACCGTGAGAATGGGAGCCGCAATTGAAACAAGGTTGCTTGCGTTTGTGCCGTTATATACGATGCTCAGCAACGGTTCGGAAAGAACAGCCATACCGAAGCCTGCGGGCAAAGCAACAAGCATTGTTATTCTGATAACAGATTCAATGGTTGATTTGATTGAGCTGCGGTCCTTCACTGCCCAGGCAGCAGAAATTGCAGGAATTGCGCTGATACCCAGAGTCATTGTGATTGTGGGAATGAGGTTTTTAAAATCAAGAACCGAGCCGTAAACACCGTAGAGGTAAGTGGCAATATCGCTGTCGAGAGTGCCTGAATTTGTGAGCTGCTCGAGATACATCGACTTGACGGTTTCCAAATCAATTGCAAGAGCATAGGCAAGTCTGTTGCGGATTGTAACGGTGTCAATAAGATTGGTTACGTTGAGAATAAGTGAGCCTGCGGCAACGGGAAGCGCTGTTGAAAGAATAATCTTGCGCCAGGATTTGCTTTTCATGGGAGGCGGTGCTTCCTGAAGCATTGCCTTAGTGATGCCGTCACCCTTTACCTTGTGGCGGATAATCAGAAAAGCAAGACCGAACATTGTGCCCACGGTAACGCCCGCAACAGCACCTGCGGCGGCGTAAGGGTAAATTGCACTGAGCGCCTCCTGCTTGGTGGTGACAGTTTCACCAAAAACGGGAAGACCCTGTGTGTAACGGTTGAGACCGATTTTCATAATAATATTGGAAAATGTGAGGCCGAGAACAAGCTTGCCGGCGGCTTCAATAACCTGAGAAATGCCTGTGGGCACCATATTGCTCAGGCCCTCGTAATATCCGCGGTATGAGGACATACAGCAGCAGAAGAAAATTGAAGGGGCTATGGCAAGGATACTTACAAGGTTTTCGGGTGCTTTGATAAAGAAATTTGAATAAGGGTAAGAAATGGCAAAAAGCACAAGCGTAGCAATTGCACCCGTGAGCAAAAACACCTTTTGCGCCGTTTTCATAATTACCTTAACGTCACGGTAGTGACCCAGTGCCTTTTCCTGCGATACCATTTTAGAAACGGCAACGGGAAGGCCTGCCATTGAAATGGCATAAAGAGGTGTGTAAATTTCATAAGCGCCGTTGAAATATCCGCGGCCAACCTCACCGATAAGAGCCGTGAGCGGAATTTTGTAGACAGCGCCGATTATCTTAACCAGAACAGTTGCAACAACGAGCACCAACGCGCCGTTGAGCACATTCTGACCTTGCTTTTTATTTTCAGCCATAAAAACCTCCATAGGGTGACGGTAGTAATCCGATAGTTATTTATGATGTATAATTGTAGCACACAATTTTTGCGTTTACAAGTTTTGTTTCTTTTTTAACAAACTAACCGATAAACTCCCTGAGAAGTGAATCCTCGGGAAGCAAATCACGGCTCACTTCGGCAAAGCGTTCAACCGCATCATAGAGCCTTTTCACTTCCGGATAATATACACTGCTTTTGTCGATATGACTCATCAGGGACTGAGCCTCGCTTTTAAAAATACACTCTTCAAAGGGATGAAGCGAATTTATAAACTCGTCAGCCTGATTTTTGTAGGGGAAAACGAATTCATCCTCCCCCTTGAGAACACCCTGCCACAAAAAGCAGGTGTATTCAACCTCAGAAGCGCGGAAATGATAATCCCTTATCATTCTGCGGATAAACCTGATATTTCTTTTTGAAAGAAGAACCTTTCCTTCATCGTCGGTAAAGCGTGATGACACGCTGATATAAATTTTGTAGATGTGGCTTTTATCAATTCCCTGAGTAATCACGGGGTTGAGTGCGTGGATACCCTCAACAATAATAACATCATCGTCATCAATATGAATGAGATTGCCTGTTTCTTCACGCTTACCTGTCTGAAAATTGAAGATGGGGATAACTGCCTCACGCTCATTGATAAGAGAATTGAAGGTTTTTTCAATCAACTCAATATCAAGGGCAGTCACGTTTTCATAATCGGGCAGACCGTCGGCGTTGATCGGAATATCGTCGCGGTTAAAATAAAAATCGTCAAGTGAAATAATAAAGGCATTTCCTCCGCGGCGGCAAATTCCGTCACGGAGCTTTTTGGCAGTGGTGGTTTTGCCCGAGGAGCTGGGCCCGGCAAGCATAACAATGTCAACTCTGTTATCCTTGAGTATATTCTCAACGGCAGAGTCAATACGCTTTTCATATTCTGCTACACAAGAGCTTATGAAAGCGGCGGCATCATTTTGCACCGCTGTGTTTATTTCACCAAAAGAATAATTATCTTTCATTGTTTACTCCGTAAAACTCGTAGATTTTGTTTTTGCGGGTCAGAACCTCATCAAACCTCGTAATGTATTCATACGGGTATTTGAAATTAAATATGCGTTCAATATTGTTCACACCGTATTCCTTGAGCTTGATTACGGCACCTGCACCAACGGCAAGGACGGTGTGGCACTCCTCCATCATAAATATGTTATAAAGGCATTCATACCCCGGCTTGCACCAGCCAACGTTTTCAAGATTACCCAGTGAACGGCTCTGACGGTACATATAGTATGGCTCATAGCCGTTTTCTTTAAACTGTCGGAATGCTCTGCGCAGCATTTTGTTGGCAAGCTCGCCGCTTTCAACATCAATTTTGCCGGTAACAATGCCTGATGAACGCTTGAGAGCAAGGGTGTGAAGAGTTATGTTTTCGGGGTTTAATGACACGGCGGTGTCAAGAGTGTTGCAGAAGCTCGGAAAAGTATCGGAGGTGAGCCCTGCAATTAAATCCATATTTATGTTATCAAACCCTGCATCTCTTGCCGCTTCAAAGGCCTTGATTGTCTGCGCGGAGTTATGACGGCGACCGATGGCACGGAGCACCGAATCGTTGAAGGTCTGAGGGTTGATACTGATTCTGCCCACGCCTGCCATTTTGATTGCCATAAGCTTTTCAGCTGTTACCGTATCGGGGCGTCCTGCTTCGATTGTATACTCACGAAGGAATGAAAGGTCAAAGCTTTTGGAAATGACGGTGCAGATTTTTGCAATCTGCTCGGCTTCAAGGGTTGTGGGGGTACCGCCGCCCCAATAAATCGACTCAAGCCTCAGGCCGAGACTGCGGGCAATTTCGCCTGTGTATTCAAGCTCGCGGCAAAGCATTTCAACATATTCGGGAATGAGCTTTTTAGCCTGCTCAACAGAATGGGAAACAAAGGAGCAATAGTTACACCTTGTGGGGCAGAATGGAATTGAAATATAAAGGCTGAAGGATTTTTCATCGGAAAGAGCAATGATTTTTTCTTCTGCCTTTGCCACGCTGAAGGCTAAATCGGTTTTGTCTTTTTTTACAAGAAGCTCATTGCGGAAATAATCCGTTGCGCCTTCCTCACCCATTGATTTAATAAGGGTTGTCATAAGCTTTGAGGGGCGGACACCTGTGAGAATACCCCACTGCGGCACATAGCCCGTTGCCTTTGAAAGCACGCAGTAGAGCTCAACCATCATCACTCTTTCACAGTAAGCACGGTGGTCTTCCTCCACGGCGGTGAGGTCAAGTTCTTTGACGCTTTCAAAAACACCGTCGGCTGTTTTGAATTCAATAACAACCGCGGCTTTTTCTTCCGTTTTATTTAAAAGGGTCACGACCTCCAAATCGCTCTCCCCTGCCGAAGATTTTACCACGCTGATTTTTTCGTAAGGGTAAAAAACACGGCAGAGATTTTCTGCTTCATAGTGAAAATCGTGATTGTAAATTCGTAAAATCATATTATAAATTCCTCATATAAGGATTGTTCTGCTTTTCATAACTGAGGTCTGTGGCAGGACCGTGACCGGGGAAAACGGTAAATTCACCGTCAATAGCCTTGAGCTTTGCAAGTGAACTGAGCATATCGGACATACTGCCCGTTGCAAAATCCGTTCTACCGATTGAGCCCTGAAAAAGAGTGTCACCGCTGAAAATAACACCGTCTTCATCAAACACATAGCACACACAGCCGGGAGTATGACCGGGAGTGGCAACTACGCGGATTTTTTTGTTACCGAAGGTGATCTCATCACCGTCAGACACGGTTCTGTCGGCATAAAGATGCTCCTGTGGCTCGGGAAAGTGAAGACCTGCACGGCTTTTTTCATCATCATAAAGGCAATCTGCATCCTCAGCGCTTATGATAACATCAGCACCCGTCATTCGTTTTGCCTCGGCAACGCCGAGAATATGGTCATAATGACCGTGAGTGAGCAGAATATACTTCACATTATGCTCTTTAAGTGCGGCTTCAAGCCTGGGTGACATAGCACCCGGGTCAACAAGCACACTTTCACCTGCCTCCTTATCCGTTACAAGAAAGCAGTTTGTTTCAATTATACCAACGTTAAAATGTAATATCTTCATTTGCTTTTTCTCCATAAAGCGGTATCCATAATTATTGTAACGGGTCCGTCGTTTGCAATGTCAACCGCCATATCAGCACCGAAGGAGCCGTGCTCAACGGTTTCAATTCCGTTTGATTTGAGCTGAGCCATAAAATATTCATAAAGCGGCACCGCCTTGTCAGGCTTTGCGGCAGGGGTAAACGAGGGGCGGTTGCCCTTTTTAATGTCGGCGCAAAGGGTAAACTGAGAAACAACAAGTGCCGCACCGCCCACATCACCCAATGCGAGATTCATTTTGCCTTGCTCATCTTCAAAAACACGAAGCTTAGCGATTTTGGCGGCAAGGATTTCGGCATCCTCTTTTTCGTCATTTTCTTCCACACCCAGAAGAATGTTGAAGCCCTTTTCTATTTTGCCTATAACTTCACCGTCAACCGTTACACAAGAACGGGTTACTCTTTGAACAACTGCTTTCATTACATTGTACCTCTTTCAACGTCAAGAACACCGTTGACCTTGGAAAGCTTTGTCATCACGCTCTTGAGATGCTCTGCACCGTTGACGGAAATAACAAGGCTGATTGCGGCTCTGCCGTCCTTATTGGTCTTGGTGTTAACAGCGTGGATGTCCACCTTCATTGAAGCAAGCTGGGTGGTTATGTCCATAAGAAGACCGATTCTGTTCATTGTGGTAATTGTAAGTGTTGCCTTAAACTCTTCCTTAACCTCGCCGTCCCAATATGCCTTTATCCAACGCTCAGGCTCCTGAGCAAGCTCGATGTGATGGGGCACGTTTGTGCAGTCACGCTTATGAACGGAAACACCGTGACCTCTTGTGATGAAGCCGATAATATCATCACCGGGCAAGGGGTTACAGCATCTTGAAAATTTAACAAGGCAGTTTTCGATGCCCTCAATAACAACACCGTCGCTATGTGTCTTTTTAGGCTTGATGGGCACTGTTTTGAGTTCAACCTCTTCACCCTTGCCTGACTTGATAAGCTTCTGATAATCGTCCTTGATGTGAGGCATCATTTTTGAAAGGGACACACCGCCGTAGCCAACCGCGGCATAAAAATCATCGGCAGAGTTGAGCCTCTGCTTCTGACCGAGCTGAAGCACAAAGGCTTCACGCTGAGCGTCATCAAGGCGGATTGCATTGCGTCTGAACTCTCTTTCAACGGCAAGTCGGCCCTCGATGATGTTTTCTTCTCGTTTTTCTTTTTTGAACCAGGCACGGATTTTGGCCCTTGCGGAGCTTGTGCGGGCAATGTTGAGCCAGTCACGGCTGGGGCCTTTGCCCTGCTGAGTTGAAGTAATAACCTCAACAATTTCGCCTGTCTGAACCTTATAATCAAGGGGAACAATTCGTCCGTCAACCTTAGCGCCCATCATTTTGTGGCCTACAGCTGAGTGAATACCGTAAGCAAAGTCAATAACGGTTGCGCCGATGGGAAGTGAAACAACGTCACCCTTGGGAGTGAACACGAACACCTCTTCGGGCAAAAAGTCAGTTTTGATTGTTTTAACAATGTCCTCTGCGTCCTCAGTTTCGTTCTGCTCGTCAAGAAGCTGGCGAATCCAGTTAAGACGCTCGTCAAGCTTCTGCTTGCCCGAAATACCAAGCTTATATTTCCAGTGAGCCGCGATACCGAACTCAGCAGTTCGGTGCATTTCCCACGTTCTTATCTGCACCTCAAAGGGAATACCCTCCCTGCCGATAACGGTGGTATGAAGCGACTGATACATATTGGGCTTGGGGGTTGAAATATAATCCTTAAATCTGCCGGGAATGGGTGTAAACATATCGTGAATAACACCAAGGCAGTTGTAGCAGTCAATAACCTCGTCAACAATAATTCTGACGGCATAAACGTCGTAGATTTCATCAAAGGTCTTGTTCTGCATATACATTTTGCGGTAAATACCGTGAACACTCTTGATTCTTCCCTCAATATGGCTGTTGGGAACAATCTGCTTAACTCGCTCGTCAATGAGCTGTTTAATTTGTTCAAGGTATTCACTTCTTGCCTTCTGGCTTTTGGCAAGTGACACCTCAATGTCATTGTAGGCAATGGGGTCAAGGTAGCTGATTGCCAGATCCTCAAGCTCCTCTTTCATCGCTCTGATACCGAGACGGTGAGCAATGGGAGCGTAGATTTCAAGAGTTTCCTGCGCCTTGTCTCTGCGCTTTTGCGGACGCATAAAGCTGAGTGTTCTCAGGTTATGAATTCTGTCGGCAAGCTTGATGATGATAACGCGGATGTCCTGCGACATTGCAAGAAGCATTTTGCGCACATTTTCTGCCTGCTGTTCCTCTTTGGTTTTAAGTGACACCTTGCCCAGTTTTGTAAGTCCGTCAACAAGAGAAGCAACCTCCTCGCTGAAACGCTCTTTTACATCTTCGGTTGTGGCATCGGTGTCCTCCACAATGTCGTGAAGCATTGCGGCAATGATAGAATCCTTATCCATGCCATAATCCGCAAGAATTTTGGAAACGGCAATGGGGTGGATAATATAAGGCTGACCCGAAAAGCGAAGCTGACCCTCGTGGGCATCCCTTGCCCAGGCATAAGCACGGTCAATCTCTTCAACCTCCCGGGGTTCAAGGCTTTTTTCAAGAGCCTCACGGAGTTTTATATATTCTTTATCTGCTGAATTGCCGGCATCAAGTCTGATGTTCATTGTTCTGCCCCCTCAATAAAGCTTTTGAGTTTCATAATAACAGGTGTCTGTTCAAGGTTTACCTTTTCTGCAGTCGGGTTAACTGCAAGTGTTCCGTCGTTTTCACGCAGAAGTCCTGCTTCAAGCATAGCACGGATGCTGACACAAACTGCACCGTAACGCTCTTCGCCGATGCGCTTGCAAAGCACCTCTTCGCCGTAGCTCCAGCTTTGGCGGCTTCTGAGCAAACGGTAAACATTGGCCATAAGCTCACGCTCAGGCAAAAGAGCAAATGCATCGTCTTTGTAAAGCCTTTCGCCCCTGCTGAGTCTTTCAAAAAGTCTGATTTCAGAAAGAATCCTGTCCTCATCTACACCGTGGAAACGGATGTTTTTAATAATTATACTTACGCTCACTCTGCCTAAATATTCATTTCGCTTAACACTTACGGCAAGGTCAACAACGTCGCCCTTTTCATAAGGGAATTTTGCCGCCGTACAGGAGAAAAGCACGGCCTTGACCGTGTTGCCTCCCTTTGAAAGGTCAAGACGCAGGTGCTTACCCGAGCCTATGGGTGTGATGCCCTCAATTGTCATTTTGTAAAGGCCGAAAACCGCCTGAGGATTGCCCGCACCGCAGGGCTCCATAGCATCGGTAATTTCAAGAAGCGTTTCATTTATTGAATGAAGCTTCAGCTTGTAATCTATGCGCTGAATCATAAACGGCATATCAAAATCCTTGGCATAATCGTTGATTGCCTTGCGGAATTCGTCAATTCTCCGGGTTTCTATGCCCAGACCTGCCGCCAGCTTGTGTCCGCCGAAATGGGTAAGTGTATGGCTCACGGCATTGAGCGCGTCATAAAGAGAAAAGCCGTCAACACTTCTGCCAGAGCCTTTTGCCGTATCGCCCGAGGTTGCAATAACAATTGCAGGCTTACCGTATTTTTCAACAATGCGCGAAGCAACAATGCCTATAACGCCGTCATTCCAGCCCTCACCGCTGACAACCAGCACCGAGTCATATTTCATATCGGGAGTTTCTTCTATCTGCTTTAACGCGAGGGCAGAAATTTCCTGCTCAGTCTGCTGACGGGCGGTGTTTTCGTCGTTGATTTCTTTTGCAATATCGTCAGCTTCAAGAGAATCCCTGCTCAGAAGAAGCCGCAATCCCCTTTCGGCTGAGCCCATTCTGCCCGCAGCATTGATACGAGGTGCAACCGCAAAGGCCAGCTCCCCCGCCGAGGGAATTTTATCATCGGTTGAGGCAGCCTTGCGGATGGCATCAATACCCTTTCTGGGCGACATAGCCATATTATAAAGTCCGCGGCGGACAAAATCACGGTTTTCATCCACAAGAGGCATAACGTCGGCAACCGTACCGAGAGCCACAAGGTCGAGATACCCTTCGGTTACTTCGTTTTCTTCCCCTTCAAGGGCGCAGATTAACTTATACGCAACACCTGCACCGACATAATTTTTAAACGGAAGATAGCAATCTGCCCTGTGAGGGTCAACAACCGCAACACAGTCAGGCAAAACATCCCCGGGTAAATGGTGGTCGGTCACAACAAGCTCCATACCCAAAGATTTGATGTATTCTGCCTCTTCAACAGCAGAAATTCCGTTATCAACGGTAACTATCAGGTTTATTCCGCAGTCACAGAGCTTTGAAATTGCCTCTTTGCTAAGTCCGTAGCCCTCAGAGTGGCGGTCGGGTATGTAATAAGAAACCTTCGCACCGAGAGATTCAAGATACATATATAAAACAGCAGTTGCCGTAATGCCGTCAACGTCATAGTCACCGAAAACGGCAATGCTTTCAAAATTGTCAACTGCCTGACGGATTCTTTCCACCGCCTGGGCCATATCGGGAAATTCAAATGGGTCGGCGTATTCGCCCTCTTCGATGCCGAAAAACTCTGCGGCAGCGTATGCGTCTTCAATACCGCGGGTGTATGCAAGCAACACGCAGTGAGGGTCGATATTCAGTTCCTCCGCAGTCTGCAGCACAGCCTCCTGGTCAAAAGGCATAACCTGCCATTTTTTTCGGTTCAAAGTATTCACCCTTTCGAATTACATAACAATCCATTTTAACTGATATATTATACCATTAAATAATGAAACAATCAACATTTTTAAAACAAAAACATTTGAGGAATCAATATGTGTGTTGTTCCTAAAACACGAAGGGCGGGTCTGAGTTACCCACCCCCCCAAAAAAGCAATCTCTCAGGCTCCCTTTACACAAGAGAGCCTGAGAGGTCTATTTGCATTGTCTATTTATTAAGCTTTTTTCTGTATAAAACATATGAATACACTGTAGGAACGACAATGGCTGTAACAATTACAATTATATTTATCACAGCATTTGAAAACAGTGCGGTAACAATCATTATTATTCCGCTCACAACCCACAATATGCCGCCCAGTCTGTGAGTTTTATTCCAGTTTTCTTCGTCGTTCAATGTCCATGGCAATTTTATGCCAACTGTATAGCTCTGCTTGCATTTTGGCAGGTAATTGCCGATTATCACAAACAGCACACCAATAAAAATATTCACGATAATCTCAACATTGATGTCATGGCCAAGTGCATAAGCATAAGTTGCAGTTAAAACCAGCAACGAAATCAACGGGCAAATCCACAGCACAAGATTCATCACCTTGGGGTTGATGTTTTTGCTTTTGGGGTCGGCTTTAGTGGCTATCAGGCACACCCAATGAATTATAAGCAAAAAAGCAGGCAAACCGAAAACCGTCACAGCCTTGTTGCTCCAGCCGTCGGGCACATTCCCCACACCCCAATGAGTTACCATTTCTTCGGGAAGTTGATTCCACAAAATCAAGCCGACCGCCATTGGAATTAAAATTACAATTGATGTTATAATAAGTTTAGCTTTGCTGATTTTTAACATTTTCCTCTTCTCCTTTCAGGTCGGTTATCCACAGCATTATTTCTTCAAGCACCGAGGCATTAAGTTCATAATAAATATACTTCCCCTCTCGGCTGTCACGGATTAAATCGGCATCTTTGAGCACAGACAAGTGCCT
>JAGBHX010000139.1 GCA_017935265.1 Clostridia bacterium
TGGACGGTCTTGCTGATTACGACCGTAACAGCGGCTATGTTGACGGCGATGTAACCCTCACATGGCAGACAGTAGCCTGCGACTTTGACAAAGGCAGAATGTTCTCTGTTGACGAGCTTGACAACGCTGAAACAGGCGGTGTTGCTTTTGGCCGTCTTGCTGGTGAATTCGTAAGGACAAAGGTTGTTCCTCAGCTTGATGCTTACCGTATGGCTTCATATGCTCAGCTTAAAGAGATTTCAAAGGCTGATGCAGCTGACCTTACCACAGGTGCTCAGGTTGTAGCAGCAATCAGAACAGCAACTAACAAAATGGATGAAGACGAAGTTCCGTTTGAGGGCAGAATTCTTTATATCACACCCACCCTCAAAGGTCTTATTGATGACCTTGACACAACAAAATCAAAGGCTGTGCTTTCAAAGTTTTCAAAAATCAAAGAAATACCGCAGTCAAGATTTTATACCAAAATCAATCAGTTTGACGGTATATCCGAAGGACAGAAAAAAGGTGGTTATGAAAAAGCCGAGGACGGCAAAAACATCAACTTCCTTATTGTTCATCCCTCAGCTGTTATTCAGGGTAACAAACTTGTTAAGCCTAAGATTATAACACCTGAACAGAATCAGAAGGCTGATGCATGGAAATACGGTTATCGTCTTGTTTCTATTGCCAAGGGTTATGAAAATAAGCGTGCCGGCATTTACCTTCACAATGCCACAACCTGATGAGGTGACGTGATGATTAAGGTTGACAACTCATTTTATGTTTGTCAATTCCTGAAAGAAGCCGAGCGCGTTATCCCGGAAAAAGCCTTTAAGGGCTATGTCAATATGGCAATGCGTGAAATAGATGCGGCAGTATTCCGTAAAGAAATACCTCCTGAGTTTGAGTATGCAGTGAAAATGTGCTGTTGCGAGCTTGCTCAGGAGATGTATTCTGCCGATTTAAGCAGAAAGAAAACTGCAGGCAAAACCTCTGAAAAGGTGGGCAGTTATTCTGTTACATACGAGAGTTCAGAAAACAAGGATAAGCAATTCCGCGTTAACAAGCGCCGCATTATTCATTTCTGGCTTGCTGACACAGGCCTTTTGTTTGCGGGGGTGTAAGATGTTTACTAACACAAGCGTAACGATTTACGCCCTCACAGACAGCGGATATAAGCGCATTTTTGTGTCTGAAGCCTTTTGGGATGAAACCGAGCGAGCAAACACTGTCAAGAGCGGCATGACCGTTACCGACAGTGTGAGCTTGTTCATTCCCTATAGTGTCGCAGGCGAGCTTGAACTGACAAGGGGAAAGGATTTCATCTGCAAAGGTAATGTGAAATTTGAGTTTGATAACTCATCAGAACAGTCACAAGCAAAAAGTATGAAAGAATTCCGCGCTCTTTACGGCGCACCTCACACGGTTACGTCATTTGACAAAAAGCTCTTTGGCTCAGAGGATATGTGGCATTATGAAATTTCACTGAAATGAGGTGTTCCGATGCCCAAGAAGATTAAACAGCCCCTTAACACAACTGTTTTTAACGGTGAGCTGGGGCTGAAAATCAAGTGGAATCCGAAGTATGCCGATAATATGAATGAGCGGATGCGGTATGTGCAAAGTGTAATTGATAATGAAGTGCTAAAGCACATGAAACCATATATACCGAGAGTAACCGGTACGCTTATGGAATCGGCGACATGGGGGACTGTTATTGGTAGTGGCAAGATAATACAAGAGCAACCTTATGCAAGGTATTTGTATTACGGTGAAATTTATGGACCAAATCTGCCTATTGATGACAGCGGAAAAATAAATTTCACTCCCGGAGCTAATATTGTTGAGTGGAAGTCACCCAAGCAGAAATTTGCCACAGGCAGACCTTTGAAATACAATACAGCTCACAATCCTCTTGCAGGCAAAAAGTGGTTTGAGCGTATGAAAACCGATAACATTGATAAAATCAGGGGCTCTGCGCAAAAGGCTCTCGGAAAGGCAGGAAGTGTCAAATGAACATAATTGAAGCGGTCAAAAAGGTGCTGACCGAATACCCGCGGATGTCGGAGTTCTGCAACGGCATTCATATTGATTTTAACGAAAATGAGCCGGGCAATTTCGGCTTATATTCCAACGGTGACTCTTTGATGAAAGAGGACATCTTAGGCAATCAGAAAAGAAAACACAACTTTGTGCTGTATGCAAACAATCAGACCTTCAACGACTTTGAGAGGCTTGCAAACAGCACTTTTTTATTGGAGCTTGGTTATTGGCTTGAAACCGTCAAAAATCAGCCTGTGAGCGTTGTGGTGGACGATACAGAATATCAGGGAGTTATAACAAAGCTCTCAAGCGCGAACGGTATGCTGTATATGGTCCCAACAGGCGATATAAATGACGGGGTTACATACCAGCTCCAGATTTACGCTGATTACAGCGTGGAAAGGTGATGATTATTTATGGCAATGACAGACGGCGCAAAGTATGAGCGCAAATATCTCGGCCATTTCATTGATGATGCTTTCAATGCTCAGACCCCCAATTACACACGATTGGGCAAGGATTTGGAAGAATACTCAATTGAAATGAACCCCGATGTTGAAACAAAGAAAAACATTATCGGCGAAA
>JAGBHX010000140.1 GCA_017935265.1 Clostridia bacterium
AGACAAGAGGTGGCAATGGGTGCAATGATGCTTTGGGAATATCGCGCCAAATGGTATGGCGAGGATGAAGAAACAGCCAAAAAGATGGTTGAAGCTGACACAGAGGTAATCGAATGAGTGAGGAATATCCACTTGAAATAGAGCGCTTAATGCGGCAGACACAGTCAAGAATAATGTCTGACATTGTGCGCCGAATAAAAATCAACAGTCAGATAACCCGCACCGCCGATTGGCAGTTAGACCGCCTTCACGAGCTTGGCGAAGGCAAAAAGGAAGTCCGAAGAATTATAAGAAAATACTTAGGACTGACCGACAAGCAGGTGGAAGAGCTTTATAAGCAGGCGGCAGAATCGGGACACGCCTACAACAAAAGCCTTTATGAGGCGGTGGGTGAAAATTTTATCCCTTATGGTGAAAATAAAGGCTTACAGCAGTTGGTTTCAGCTATGGTTGCGCAGACCAAGGGTGAGATGAAAAACATCACTCAGTCAATGGGCTTTGCCGTGAAACAAGGCAACAAGCTTGTTTTTAAAGAAATTGCAAAGTATTATCAGGAAACCCTTGACGGTGCAATAACCGACATTGCTTCAGGTGCTTTTGATTATAATTCCGTAATTAAAAGAGTAATCAATGAAATGACAAACAGCGGTCTCAGAACCGTTGACTACGCCTCCGGCTGGACAAACAGAATTGACGTTGCCGCCCGAAGAGCAGTTATGACGGGGCTCAATCAGCTCACCGGACAGATACAGGAGCGCAACGCAGAAACACTCAACACAGATAAATATGAGACGTCGTGGCACTCAACCGCACGCCCTGAGCATCAGCTCTGGCAGGGCAGGGTTTACAGCTATGACGAGCTTGTGAGTGTGTGCGGCCTCGGTGATGTCAAAGGGCTGAAAGGTGCTAACTGCCGTCACGATTATTTTCCGTTTATTGAAGGAGTTTCCGTAAGAGTTTATACTGATGAACAGCTTGAAGAAATGAACGCTAAAGAAAACGAAAAGCGCGAATACAACGGCAAGGAATACACCGCCTACGAGGCAACCCAGCGGCAAAGATACCTTGAAACGGCGATGAGGGCTCAGCGGCAGAAGGTGAAGCTCCTGCAGGAAGCAAATGCCGACCAAAAGGACATCACCGCAGTTAAATGCAAATATCAGAAGCTGTCAAAGGAATATACCGATTTCAGCAAGAAAATGGGACTTCCCCAGGAACGACAGCGCATTTATTCCGACGGCCTCGGCAAAATCAATATGAATGCACCCACAAAGGCAAATTCCCAAGCGCTTGCGAAAACCGAGCCTATTGCAAAATCTGAAAATGGTGGTATAATAGAGATGTCCAGAAACAGAGGGAAAACGCACAGAAAACTTTCTGATAGTGGCAATCAAGTGATAACTGCTGCTGAATATCAAAGAATAACAGCAGAACCCTTAAAACATGGTGTAAAAATTATCAGAGGAGACCCGTATCACGAGGAAAGGCTGGGGAAAATGCACAAGTCAGCTTCAACCATTGGTGATACTGTTTTTCTTAGCTCTGACTGTACCGTTTCTGACGTTTTGGAAGAGATGTATCATTTTGAGCAAAACAGAAAAGGTTTAAATTCAGATAAAAATGCAACGCTTAGAGTGTTGCTTAACGAGATAGATGCACAGGAGTATCTACTCTCAGTATCAGAAAAATACAAAATACCTCAGGAGGAAATCGAGGTTACAAAACAGAATTTACTTGATTATCAAGAGAAATTAGAAGAATATTATAGGAGGGAAAGTGTGTGATTGTACTTGATACTTACAAAGTCGGCAAATATACTGCTTTGATATTGTCAGATAATTTGCCCCAAAAAGCATTTAATAAAATCGTCGTTGACGGAACAGAGTACACAGTAGAGCCTGTCTATGATATGGATAATGAAGTAGCCGTTTTTGCAAATAATGATTCAGATTTTAAAGGCAAAAATGTAAGTTTTATTATCTGATTTACCGCTTATGTTCGCATAGGCGGTATTCTTTTTACCCAAATTCAATAAATCAAGCAGTGTTGAGAAATCAATGCAGCTTTTTTTATACCCATTTTTGAGCGGAATCTCGCAAAACTATCAAGCTCATGCGGACAGGAACCGCGATAACAAACTGAAAGCGAAAAGGAGAAAACTATGACAAGAGACCAGTTAAGACAAATCATTGACGGTATTACCGACGAGCAGATTAAGTCAATTCTTGACATCAACTCTGCTGATATCGGCAATGCCAAAAAGCCGGGTG
The DNA here is from genome assembly GCA_017935265.1 of Clostridia bacterium. Classification (GTDB taxonomy): domain Bacteria; phylum Bacillota; class Clostridia; order Oscillospirales; family Acutalibacteraceae; genus CAG-488. The sequence goes on from JAGBHX010000140.1 coordinate 2,271, forward strand.
AAACTGCACAGCAACAGCTTGACGATGCACTTCAGAGACTCAAATCATTTGAGGGCATTGACGTCAATGAGCTGCAGGGAAAGGTTTCATCCCTCACAACTGACCTTAACACACAGAAAGCCAACTACGAAAAGCAGATTGCTGATATGGAATTCCACGCAAGTCTTGATGAAGCAATCAGAGCCGCCGGCGGCCGTAGTGTTAAAGCTGTTAAGGCAGAGCTTGACCTTGAGAAAATCAGGGAATCCAAAAATCAGAAGGAAGACCTTGAAACCGCACTTGCCAAATGCAAAGAAGATAACGGTTTCCTCTTCGGCTCTGATGAACCACTTGATAACCCCTTTGTGGGTAAAAGCGGCGGCTCAGGCGGCGGTGCATCTGGTTTTGATGCTGTGCGCGCGGCTATGGGCTTGCCTGTAGAAAAATAAGAAAGAAGGAAAATAATTTATGGCAAACACTATTGCACTTGCAAAAAAATACTCCGCAATGCTTGATGAACTTTACAAGCTTGCATCACTCACCAGCGATATGGATACAGCAGAAAACCTTATCAAAGAGGGCTACAACGCAAATGAAATCGTTATTCCAAAGCTTGATATGGACGGTCTTGCTGATTA
>JAGBHX010000141.1 GCA_017935265.1 Clostridia bacterium
CAGGCCAGCCATTCAGAGATTATGAAATTGTAATTTTCGGTGACACTGACGGTGATGCAAAATGTGACGGCCGCGATGCTCTGCTGTGCGATTACAGCATTGCAGGGGGCGCTGTGCCCGATTGCATCAAGTTTGCCTGTGACGTTGATTTTGACAATGACGTGGACTCCGACGACTCGGGCATAATTGCGCGTTGCGGTGTATTTACCGACTTTGTTTCTCAGATAAGATAACTATGTAAAGCCGTCTTTTGACGGCTTTTGTTTTAATAAGCGTTATTGTTGTTCTTTTTGTTCTGCTGATTATTGTTCTGATTGCTGTTCTGCTTATTGCCGGGACAGTTGTTAGAATTGTTATTCTGCTTATTATTGTAGTTCTGATCTTTTTTGTTCTGGTTGTTATTGATGTCTGACATAATTTGCCTCCGAAAAATTTTTGGATTTGAAATCCTACTATATTCTTTGAAGCGTTGCTAAAAATATTCACAAAAAAGAGGCGATTTTCTTAATAATTTTTTTGTTTCTGTCAAAAATTATCTATTGAAGTTATAAAAAATATGTTGTATAATGAGTTAATTTATAAAACAAAGAGACAAGGAGGTTCCGTTATGGAAAAATTTGTTAAGGAAGGTCTCACTTTTGACGACGTACTTCTTATTCCTGCAGAATCAGACGTACTTCCCAAGGATGTTGACCTCACAACAAAATTGACAAAGCACATCACCCTCAACACCCCCGTTATGACAGCAGCCATGGATACCGTTACAGAATCCAGAATGGCTATTGCCATTGCCCGTGAAGGCGGCATCGGTGTTATCCACAAAAATATGTCAATCGAAAATCAGGCAACAGAAGTTGACAAGGTTAAGCGTTCAGAAAACGGCGTTATTTCAACCCCCTTCTGCCTTACACCCGATCACTATGCCTATGATGCGGAAGCTCTTTGCCACAAATATAAAATTTCAGGTGTTCCCATCTGCGACAATGACGGCAAACTCGTTGGTATTCTCACCAACCGTGATATGCGCTTTATGACTGACTTCAATGTTAAAATCAGCGAAGTTATGACAAAAGAAAACCTTGTTACTGCTCCCGTTGGCACAACACTTGAGCAGGCTAAGTCAATTCTTATGAAGCACAGAATTGAAAAGCTTCCCCTTGTTGATGAAGCAGGCTACCTCAAGGGTCTTATCACAATCAAAGACATTGAAAAGAGCGTTCAGTACCCCAATTCAGCCAGAGATGCCAGCGGCAGACTCATCTGCGCAGCAGCCCTCGGCGCAACAGCAGACGTGCTTGACAGAGCCGCCGCAGTTGCAGAAGCAGGCGTTGACGCATTCGTTCTTGACTCAGCTCACGGCCACAGCCTTAACTATATCAATGCTGTTTCCAAGGTAAAGGCCGCATTCCCCAACATTTCACTCATCGCAGGTAACGTTGCCACAGCAGCCGCAACAGAGGCTCTCATCGCCGCAGGTGCAGATGCCGTTAAGGTTGGTATCGGCCCCGGCTCAATCTGCACAACCCGTGTTGTTGCAGGTATCGGTGTTCCTCAGATTACTGCAGTTTATGACGCCGCAAATGTTGCCGCAAAGCACGGTATTTCTGTTATCGCAGACGGCGGTATCAAATATTCAGGTGAAATCGTTAAAGCTCTTGCCGCAGGCGCAAGCGCAGTTATGCTCGGCTCACTTGTTGCAGGCTGTGACGAAGCTCCCGGCGAATTTGAAATCTTCCAGGGCCGTCGTTTCAAGGTTTACCGCGGTATGGGCAGCCTTGGCGCAATGGCAAACGGCAGCAAGGACAGATACTTCCAGGAGGACAACAAGAAGCTTGTTCCCGAAGGAGTTGAAGGCCGTGTTCCTTACAAGGGACCCCTTGCAGACACAATTTATCAGATGATGGGCGGTCTTCGCTCAGGTATGGGCTACTGCGGTTGCCACACAATTGATGAGCTCAAAGAAAATGCTCAGTTCATCAGAATTACAAACGCAGGTCTTATTGAGAGCCATCCCCATGACGTATTCATTACAAAAGAGGCTCCCAACTACTCAGCAGGTAACTGATTTTAAAAAGTCGGGTTTTTCCCGACTTTTTCTTTTAACAACCACATATAATCTGAAAAAGGAGTTGTTTTTATGAGAGAAATTTCACCAAGAGAAATTGACAAAAATGCAATCAGCCTCATCGCTGAGGACTGGGCTTTGCTCACCGCCGGCAACGCTGACGGCTGGAACACAATGACAGTAAGCTGGGGCGGAATTGGTGAGCTCTGGGGCAAGGACGTCGCGTTCGCTTTTGTTCGCCCCCAGAGGTACACAAAGGAATTTATTGATAACAGCGAGTATTTTACCCTTTCTTTCTTTGATGAAGGCTATAAAAGTGCTCTTCGCATTTGCGGAGCAAAATCAGGCAGAGACATTGACAAAGCCAAAGAGACCGGCATTACTCCCGTTTTTGAAAACGGCACAGCTCATCTTGCCGAAGCAAAGCTTGTGCTCGTTTGCAGAAAGCTTTATGCCCAGGATATGACCCCTGACTGCTTTGTTGACAAATCAATTATTGACGATAATTACAAAGCAAATGACTTTCATACAAGCTATGTGGGTGAAATCATTAAAGTTTTGAAAAAAGATTAAAAAATTTTTAAAAAAGTGTTGACAAACCCAATTTATTGTGATATAGTATACAAGCACTTTACGGAACGGACCGCCGTTCCGAGTAGTTGGTGTTAATGACGTTGAGGGTCCACCCGTTCCCATCCCGAACACGGTAGTTAAGCTCAACAGTGCCGAAAATACTTGGCGGGCAGCCGCCTGGGAAGATAGGTCGACGCCAACATAACTGAATTCAGTCGCCCAATAGGGTGGCTGTTTTCTTGTTTATAGGCAAAATTTTTGCGAGCTACAAAATCTGTAGCTCGCATTTTTTATATCTGCTCATAAAGAATAAGCTCTGACGAAAGTGCTGACGGAATCTCAACCGTTATGCCGTTATAACGTAGCTCTCTGCCCGTTATATCAAAGCTTTCTCGGTTATTATCAAGCGTTACCCTGTATGTTTTCGAAGCGTCTGCACCCTTCAGCTTAACCTTGATTTCTGCGCCTTGTTTAAGTGCAACCGCCGTTGCCGCACCCTTTGCTTTGTCGGGTGACGCAGCTTCAAGCACACAGACATTTCCTTTGCTTGCTTCTGGAGTGTGGTGATAAACCACGGCTTCACTCAAAAACGGTCTTATAAAGCTCTTATAAATATCCGTACTGTGGCGGACAAACTCCATTTGCTCGCGGTTTATTTCACCGTCGCAAGGAGAAAAAACATTCAGCGACATATGTGTGAGCATCGTGTTTCTCATATGAGCTTCAAATTCACCCACGCTTTGACAGTTCATACCTGCAAAAAGTCTGTCAACTCTCTCGGGAGGCAAGGCCATTGTCATTCCGTTGGTGATAATTACGGACTGAGGCTCAACCTGACAGTCAGAAACCCAGGTGTGGTTAAATACTTTCATCATACCGAGGTCAGTTCTGCCGCCGCCACCGGCACAGTTTTCAAACACAACGTCGGGGAATCTCTTTTTAAGGCGCTGATACATATTATAAACACCGTTGAAGTGACGAAGAGAAACACATTCTTTTACCCCTGAGCCTGTGTCAGCCATATTGAAGAATGCGTAAGGGTAGGAAAATTGCTGTCAATTCGCAAAAGGTCAAGGTCATATTCCTCAATCATTCTCGCAAGCTCATCTTCTGCCCATTTTGCCGCTTCGGGAATCGAAAAATCAATATCGCCGTTCTGATTATGCTTGCCGAAAATATCATTTGAACGGAATTCGGGATAGTCTTTATATCCGCTACACATATTTCCCATTCGCTCAATTTCAATCCACATGGCAAATTTCATACCAATTTCGTGGCAGTAATCGGAAAGCTCTCTTATTCCATTGGGGTATCTGTCTTTATCGGGGTTATTCGTGCCGTTATACGGTGCCCATTCCGTTTCCTTCCCCGGAGGGCATTCCCAGCCAGCGTCAATAATAAACACTTCACCGCCCATTTCTTTAAACTGGCGGATATACGACTTCGAGGTTTCCACAGTCATATCGTGGTCCGCACCCATTCCGCAACCGATGAGACAATTCCACGGTGCAGTGAGCACTGACTTTCTGATATGGGCGTGCATTTCGTTTACGGCACAGTCTAAGTCGCCCTGAACAAGACCCATATGCACCTCGGGAGAAGCAAAGGTTTCGTGGGGTTTCAAAACATACATCGGGTTGTGTGCTTTGATTTCGGCCTTAAATGAAAGGCACTTATCCTCCTTGCCGGGCTTTGAATTGTAATCAACGGTAAATCTGCATCCCGCTGTCCATGCAATCTGCGAAAACCAGATTTTACCCGACTCGTTGTTTTTAATAAAAATCAGCGGATGTCTGAAACGGTCACGGCCAAAACGGGAATCAATGCAGGTTACATCAGGCGCAAGCTTGTGCCACGAAAAGTCGCCCTCTTTTCCCCATTCGTCGTTGTCAAAATAACCGATTGAATAGGTATCTTCTCCTGTTGCCTCAAATTCCTCCAACGCACCGCTTAAAAGGCTGAGACGGCTGAGATTGATACTGTTATCTGAAAGATTTTTAATTTCAATATATCTTGAAAACATCTGTGTGCCGTCAAGAAGAGTGTGCACACGGATTTCAACAGGCTTGATTGTGCTGTTAAAAACATAAGTAGTTTTTACGTTTTCATCACTTTTTTCAATTTTAAAATCAACAAGCTCGAGGCCAAAATCAACACTCTGGCCGTCAAGCTCAATATTAAAAGCAAAGGGCTCACAGAATTTTCTGATATTTATTTTTGACTTTTCGTTTTTTCTGAGGTTCAGCGGATAGCCTGCGCTGTTGTATCCGAGAGTTATCAGCGAACCGCCCTGAAATGCCTCCTGATAAACCATTTTTCCGCTTCTGAAAGAGAACTCCGGGCACTCTCCGCCCTGATAATACACATCAAAAAAGGGGTTGTTTTTCATAATTGTCAATCCTTTTTGCTTTTAAAATTTGAAACAAAGCACATCAATGCGCCGAGAAGTGAGATGCCGAGCCACGAAAAAATTGTTCCGCCCCAACCAAATTCGGTTGAAAGAAGTGCAAAGCCGTAGGTTGAAAGCGCAGAGCCTACATAGGTCATAAAGTTAAGCGTGCCCGAAAGGGAGGAAACACTGTCGGCATCGGCATAAATTGCAGGAAGATAGCATACGAGAATAAGGTTAATTCCGTGCATACAGGCAACAATAAGGCCTGTGAGGATAATTGTGAGAATAACCGACACACCGGAAAAAGCGCTCAACGCACCGCAGCACACGGCAGAAACACTAAAGAGAATAACCGTGCATTTAAAAGGCTTTTTGCCCATTCTGTTGTAAAAAACTGAAACGACCTTGATGCTCACGAGAGAGAAAACGGGAATACCCACACCGCTGAGAATTGAAATTTCACTGCCTAAATTAAACACTTCTGAAATATAGGTGGGCACCCAGGTGGTAACACCGTCACGAAGGCTGCCCTGAAGGCAGATTGCAAGCATCGTAAAAACAAGCAGCATTCCGCCGATTGAATAATTCTTCTTTTTCTTTTGCTTTTCGCCCGTTCTGAGAACATAGGTAAGCCCCGAAAGTTTTTCGATTTTTGTAATGGCAACATACCAGACACCCGACATTATTATGCCTGCCACAGATGTGATGTAAAAAACGCTCTTCCAATCTGCGAAGGATATTACGATTGGCGCCAAAAGATAAATCGAAATTGTTGCAAGGGTGCTGCCGAATGTTACGGAAACACAGCTTTTGTTGTAAGTGTCTGTGTCCATTGCGGTGCTCATAATTTTAACCATCGGCGGCCACATAAGCGACTGAGCAAAGCCGTTGACCCCCCACACAAGGCACATCATAAATCCGTTTGGGCAGAAAGGAATAATAAAATTCATTATTGCCGTAGTTATAAAGCCCACGAACATCAGCTTTTTGGGGTTGATTCTGTCACCGAGCCAACCGCTGATAAGCTGACCCACGCCGTATGTAATAAAGCCGATGGTTGTAACCATACCTGCGGCGGTTTTTTCGATAATCCCCGTTTCGATAATTGCCGTGATGATTGCGGCAAAATTTGTTCTTGTGAGATAGCTCACAAAATAAGACACGGCGCAAAGAACGGTGAGCATCCTTGCGTGCTTGTGATTTAACTTCTGCATAAACCTAACCTCTTTTCAACTGCGAGAATTATACCATACTCACAATTAAAAATCTATAAATTCATCAAAAAAAGTGTTGACAAATGTGATTTCTTGTGATAGTATATTAAGGCACTTGGAGAGATACCGAAGTGGTTATAACGGAACGGTCTTGAAAACCGTCGTACGGCAACGTACCGTGGGTTCGAATCCCACTCTCTCCGCCACACTGAGTAAGACTTCCTTTTTAGGAAGTCTTACTTGCAAAAGAACAAAATATTAATATTTGTTCACCAATGGAGGATTACTCAAGTGGTGAAGAG
>JAGBHX010000142.1 GCA_017935265.1 Clostridia bacterium
ACGGTTAAGCCGTTTGATTTTTTCTTTGGTCAGGCGCAAGGTGCTGAGCTTAATTCTGGAATCAACAATAATGCTTTCAACCGTGTTTTGCACCGCTGAGGGTTGCTGATAAATTTCTTTGAGCATATAGTGGGCATATTCCCCCTTGCCCTCAAGCTCGTTAATTTCGCGGACCTTGATGTCGGTTTTTCTAATTCTGCAACCGTCAATATCAAAAACCTTCAGTTCATCCTTTGTGAGAATGCCGATTTCCCTGTCGCCGATTTTATAGATTTTGCCCGTCTTTTTCGGGAGCACCGAAACGTCGCTTGCAATATACCCTCCGTCGGCTTCAAGGCTTACGAAAAGCGGACTTGAATATTTGGCGCAGAAAATTGTATCGGGATAATCGCTGCAGATAATTCCCAATGCATACGAGCCTTCAAGCTGAGTGAGGGCTTTTGTTATGGCACTTTTTACATCACCGTTATACTCCCTTTGAAGCAGGTAGGCTATAACCTCGGTGTCAGTTTCGCTTTTAAATGAGAAGCCTTCAGCTTCAAGCTGTGATTTAATAATTGCAAAATTTTCAATTATACCGTTGTGCACCACGGTAAAATTCCCGTCGGAGCTAAGATGAGGGTGGGCGTTTAAAACAGTGGGTGCGCCGTGTGTTGCCCAGCGTGTGTGCCCCACTCCCACCACGGAGTGCAAGTCTTGGGGCACGGTTTTCCACAGCTTTTCGGGACTGCCCTCGGTTTTGTAAACACCGATTTTATCTTCTTGCACAACACCTATCCCTGCCGAATCGTAGCCTCTGTATTCAAGCCCCTCAAGACCTTTAATAATAATCGGTGTTGCAGGCAAAGTGCCCGTATAGCCCATAATTCCGCACATAAAAATCCCTCGCTTGCGAATATTTATAATATATTCTACGCAAGGAGGGATTTAATATTCATTTATAAAAGTGATTTTATCAGCCGAATCTTGAAAGCAAGAAGCCTGCGGCAACAGCTGAACCGATAACACCTGCAACGTTGGGGCCCATAGCGTGCATAAGAAGGAAGTTTCTGGGGTTATACTTTCTGCCTTCGTTCTGTGCAACACGGGCGGCCATAGGAACAGCAGAAACACCTGCTGAGCCGATAAGGGGGTTAACCTTACCGCCTGTGATAACATAGAGGAGCTTGCCGAGAAGAAGGCCGCCGACCGTTGAGAAGCAGAATGCCATAAGACCGAGAGCAACAATCTTAAGTGTTTCCAGCTTTAAGAAGGTTGCGCCGTTGGTTGTGGCGCCGACTGTGAGGCCGAGAAGGATTGTAACAATGTTCATAAGAGCATTCTGAGCTGTGTCTGAAAGTCTGTCAACAACACCGCATTCCTTGAAGAGGTTGCCGAGCATAAGCATACCCAGAAGCGGAGCAACCGAAGGAAGAATGAATGCACAGATTACAAGAACAACAACGGGGAAAACAATCTTTTCAACCTTGCTTACCTTACGGAGCTGTTTCATTTCAACCTGACGCTCTTTCTTTGTGGTGAGAAGCTTCATAATGGGCGGCTGAATGAAGGGAATAAGTGCCATATAAGAATAAGCGGCAACGGCAATGGGGCCGAGAAGGTGGCCTGCAAGCTTACCTGTGAGATAAATTGCCGTAGGGCCGTCTGCACCGCCGATGATTGCAATTGAAGCAGCCTCCTGAGGAGTAAAACCAAGGGCAATAGCGATAACGAATGCAACATAAATTCCAAGCTGAGCTGCAGCACCGAGAAGAAGTGAAACAGGGTTTGAAAGAAGCGGGCCGAAGTCAGTCATACAGCCGATGCCAAGGAAAATAAGGCAAGGGAAGATACTTGACTTAACACCGGAATAAATCAGCCTCAACACGCCCGTATCATACCAATGAGCGCCTTCAACTATGTTTGAAGTGTCCATAAGACCTGTGGGGTCATCCATGAGACCTGCACCGGGGAGGTTTGCAAGAAGAATACCAAAAGCGATGGGAACAAGCAAAAGGGGCTCGCATTTTTTGGCAATTGCAAAATAAAGAAGAACAAATGAAACCAGAATCATAACAAGATTCTGCCACAAGAAAGCGCCGTCAACAAAAAGGGCGGCAAAGCCTGATGATTCCCATAAACCCATGAGAACGTCTTTAATCATTTCCATTATTTGTCGGCTCCTTTCTTTTCGTCATCCAAAAGCTTAATTGATTTAAAGCTGAGTCTGTTGAGGGGAATTCCGCTGTTGTGACTTACAAGAGCCATAATAACTGCGGCGGTTTTTTCATCTGTTCCGATAAGCTCAACCTCGCCCTCGTTCATGCCCTCAGGCATAGGAACACCTGCAGGCTTCACCTCAGCAGGGGTATCTCCGATAACAGCCTCGGATTTTGCTGTTTTATTTTCAAAAGCTCTGATAACCTTTGAAACAACAATAATAAGCACGGCAATTATTGCAAGAATCACCATAACGGTGGCAATACCGATAACCGATGTCAACAAAGCGTCAACTATTGTAAATTCTTCCATAGTTTTGCCTCCTTTTTATTTTAATTAGTTTGCTCCGATAAAAACAATTTTTATCTGTAAAAAACAGGAAGAAAGAGCGTTCGTTCAACTCAAACGCTCTTAAAAAATCATTTCTTGTTTTTCTTGTCAGGCAAGCTGTTGAGTGCGTTCACAACCATAACAACAACAGCAGTAACAACAAAAATGCCGAGCATTCCTTTGCCCATATAAGGCAATGAGTTTAACAAATATTCAAAATTGATACCCATAATTATCCTCCTTATTTAGCCAAGAATGCAAGGATAAGACCGCCTGCGATAACAGATGCAATCTGACCTGATACATTTACACCGATTGAGTGCATAAGGAGGAAGTTCTGATTGTCCTCTTCAAGACCGAGCTTATGTACAACACGGGCTGACATGGGGAAAGCAGAAATACCTGCGGCACCAATCATAGGATTGATTTTGTTTTTGAAGAAGAGGTTCATAATCTTTGCAAGCATAACACCGCCGAAGGTATCAACGATGAATGCAACAAGACCGAGACCCATGATAAGGAGAGTTTCAAGTCTGAGGAACTCTGCGGCAGTCATTCTTGAAGCAATGGTGATACCGAGGAAAATAGTGATAAGGTTTGCAAGAACCTTCTGTGCAGTTTCTGAAAGTGAGTTAAGAACACCGCATTCACGAATAAGGTTACCGAACATAAGGAAACCGATAAGAGCAACGGCATCAGGTGCAACCATACCGACAATAGCAGTGATGATGATGGGGAAGAGAATCTTTGTTCTCTTTGACACCTTTTTGCCTGTGTAGTTCATACGGATTTTTCTTTCAGCCTTGGTTGTGCAGAGCTTGATAATAGGCGGCTGAACGATGGGAACGAGCGCCATATAAGAATAAGCAGCAACCATAATAGCGGCTGTGTAGCTTGAGTTGAGCATATTGGCAACGAAAATTGATGTAGGACCGTCAGCCGCACCGATGATTGCGATTGAAGCGGCATCGTTGATTTCGAAGCCGAAGAAAGATGCCATACAAAGAGTGAAGAAAATACCGAACTGTGCCGCCGCGCCGAAGAACATAAGCTTGGGATTGGTCAGCAACGGCTCAAAGTCAATCATTGCACCGATACCGATGAAAAGAATCAACGGGAAAAGCTCGTGCTGATTGATACCGATTTCAAAAAGGTGCTCAATAACTGCTGCGGCACCTGAGTTGGGAAGGTTAACGAGAATTGCACCGAAGCCCATAGGAAGAAGAAGGGTGGGCTCCATTTCTTTTGCAATGGCAAGGTAAATCAGAACACCGCCGATTGCCCACATCGCAACCTGAGCCCAGTTGAGGGTCAACAGGTTTTCATACAAAACGTCCATTTTTTACCTCCGCTCAGATAACAGCAAGAACATCGTCAGAGTTAACTGTTGAACCCTTAACAACGGGAATCTGCTTAACAACACCGTCACAGGGAGCAACGATGTCATTTTCCATTTTCATAGCTTCAAGAATCATAAGCACGTCGCCTGCCTTAACAGATGCGCCAACGCTTACGTTAACATTGAGGATTGCGCCGGGCATGGGGGCGAGAACCTGTGTGCCTTCTGCAGAAACGGGGGCTGCTGCAGGCGCAGGAGCTGCTGCGGGAGCAGGAGCAGCAACAGGTGCGGGAGCGGCTACGGGAGCGGCAACAGCATCTGTAACGTTTGTTACAACTGCTTCACACTCATTAACTTCTACTTCGTAATTTTTACCGTTAAGATTTACTACATATTTCATTTTATTTGTCCTCCATTAAGCGAATTGATTTAAAGCTGAGTCTGTTAAGGGGAATGCCTGTCTGATGGCTTACAAGTGCCATAATAACTGCGGCAGTTTTGTCGTCTGCACCAACAATTTCAGGGCCTGCGGCAACGGGTGTTGCCACTGCCTGGGGTGCAGTCTGAGCCTTAGGCTGCTCTGCAGGAGCTTCAACAGCCTTTGAATCTCTGATTTTAGCATACAGAGAATAAACTGTTGCAACAACAAAGATTATTGCAAGAAGAAATGCGGGAGAAGTAAAAAATGACATTGCGCTTCCTCCTTATACTTCTTTGATTGTGTACTTGAAGGTGTTTCTTTCTTTTTCATCGCGCTTTTCAAAGAAGGCCTCTGCCTGCATGGGGAATGCGATGTATGAAAGAACGTCTTCATCGCTCTTTGCTTTGCTGCCGAGTTCAGCCTTAGTCTGCTCAAATGCAGGAGCAAGGCTGTCTGCAAATCTGCCTTCAATGGGCTTTTCGTCGCCGAGAACCTGCTTGAGGAGGTCAGCGTTGATTTCACCGGGAGCTTTGCCGTATTCACCCTTGAGGTAGCTGCGAACGTCTTTGGAAACGTTTTTATATTTGCCGAGGAGAACGTTCTGAGTTGCCTGAACGCCAACCATCTGGCTCATAGGAGTAACAAGAGGGGGATAACCCATATCTGCTCTTACTCTGGGAACCTCCTGAAGCACTTCTTCAAACTTGTCAAGCTTGTTCTGAGCTGTGAGCTGAGCTACAAGGTTTGAATGCATACCGCCGGGTTCCTGATAGTTAAGAGCGTCTGTATCTGTTGCAAGAACAACGGGGTTAAGAAGACCTGATTCAAGAGCCTTAGCTTTAACGGGCTTGAAGAAGTCATTAACCTCCTTGAGCACTTTTTCGTCAAGGTCAACCTCGTAGCCGAGCTGACGGAGTGTGAATGCCATTGTTTCTGTTGCAAACTGTGATGTGCCGCCTGAAAGAGCTGATGTTGCAGTGTCGATAACGTCTGCACCTGCTTCAACAGCCTTGAGAAGTGTTACGGGTGCAAGACCTGTTGTGCAGTGAGTGTGAACAACAACGGGGAGGTCAACTGACTCTTTGATAGCCTTAACAAGGTCATAAGCCTCCTGGGGACCCATAATACCTGCCATATCCTTGATTGTGATTGACTTAACGCCCAAATCTTGAAGCTGTTTGGCATACTTTGCATAATTTTCAAGGGTGTGAACAGGGCTTGTTGTGAAGCAGATTGTACCTGAAGCGTGTGCGCCTCTCTTGTTTGTTTCATCAACTGCAACCTCAAGATTGCGGATGTCGTTGAGTGCGTCAAAAATACGGATAATGTCAATACCGTTTTCAATGCTCTTTGCAACAAACATTCTTACCACGTCATCGGGGTAATGCTTGTAGCCAAGGAGGTTCTGACCTCTGAGGAGCATCTGAAGCTTTGTGTTGGGGGCAGCCTTGCGGATTTTGCGAAGTCTTTCCCACGGGTCTTCTGAAAGGTAGCGCAAGCAGGAGTCGAAGGTTGCGCCGCCCCAGCATTCCATTGAATAATAGCCTGCTTTGTCCATTGTGTTAAGGATTTTTTCAAAATCCTCAAAAGGCATTCTTGTTGCAATCAAAGACTGCTGTGCATCACGAAGCACGGTTTCTGTAAACTGAATTTTTTTCATTTCATCCTCGCCTTTAAAATAAATTTTATCTTTATTTAGAATTCAAGTTTTTTGCCGATATATTCATCAAGCTCGTCAACTGAAACACGAACCTGCTGCATTGTGTCACGGTCGCGCACTGTTACGCAGTTATCTTCAAGGCTTTCGAAATCGAAGGTGATGCACAAGGGTGTGCCGATTTCGTCCTCGCGGCGGTAACGCTTGCCGATTGAGCCTGTTTCGTCAAAGTCAACCATATATTTTTTCTGAAGCTTTTCATAAACCTTGAGAGCATCGCCTGAAAGCTTCTTTGAAAGGGGAAGAACTGCAGCCTTAAAGGGAGCAACAGCAGGGTTGAGGTGAAGCACAACTCTCGTGTCGTTCTTTTCTGCGTCAATAACCTCTTCGTCATATGCCTCGCAAAGAAGAGCAAGCACTGTTCTGTCAAGGCCGTAGGTTGATTCAATGATGAAGGGAATAAACTTTTCGTTTGTTTCTGGGTCAAGATAATCCATTTTCTGACCGCTGTATTCCTGATGTCTTGTGAGGTCAAAGTTTGTTCTGTTGTGAGTGCCGTTGATTTCGCCCCAGCCGAAGGGGAAAAGGAACTCAATGTCACAAGCGGCCTTTGCATAGTGAGCAAGCTTCTCGTGGTCGTGATAACGAAGGTTTTCAGCCTTGATGCCAAGGTCCTGATAATACTTCATACCGTATTCTTTAAAATAATCGTAAAGCTCTGCATCTGTGCCCTCTTTGCAGAAGGTCTGGAACTCCATCTGCTCAAACTCAATTGTTCTGAAGGTGAAGTTGCCGGGGGTAATTTCATTTCTGAAGGCTTTACCGATCTGTCCGATGCTGAAGGGGAGCTTTGCGCGCATTGAACGCTGAACGTTGAGATAGTTTACATATTCACCCTGAGCATTTTCGGGACGGAGATAAATAACACTCTTTGAGTTGTTGGTAACACCTCTGAAGGTCTGGAACATAAGGTTGAACTCTCTGATGTCGGTAAAATTATGCTTACCGCAGTGAGGGCAAGGGATTGAGTGAGCCTTGATATACTCAAACATCTCTTCCTTGGTCATACCGTCAGCGTGTGCCTCGGGGTCAAAGTCGTCAATAAGATTGTCAGCTCTGTGGCGCATTTTACATTCCTTGCAGTCAAGCAGAGGGTCTGAGAAGCTGGCAACGTGACCGCTTGCTTCCCAAACTCTGGGGTGCATAAGAATATCAGCATCAACCTCGTAGCTGTTCTTTCTTTCCTGAATAAATCTCTTTCTCCAGGTGTCTTTTACATTGTTTTTCATTCTTGTGCCAAGGGGGCCGTAGTCCCATGTGTTGGCAAGTCCGCCGTAGATTTCACTGCCGGGGAAGATGAAGCCTCTGTTCTTACAAAGAGCGACAATTTTTTCCATTGTTTTTTCAGTATTTAACATAATCCGAAAACTCCCTCATTTTAAACTGAATGAATTATAAACCAAATAAGATTTTTAGTCAAGGCAAAAAGTGCATAAATAAATATATATTTTATATGTATATTGTTACCTTTTTAACAATAGAAAAAGCGATGCGGAAAAACCGCATCGCAAAAACCGTTATTTCAATGAATTTGTTATTCTTTCAATCGCCATTTTCTTGCCGAAAATGAGCTGGGCGGCAACAATTTCAACCACCGTCATTGCAATTATCTGCGTTGTGAGCCTTGTCACAAACAGCGCACCGAAGTCCGAGCCGTACATATACGCTATCCAGAAGGTGTTCATCAGCCCGCTGCAAAAAAGCTCCGTCACCGTTACACCGATTATAATTTTCACAAGACTCGTCTTTTTGTTGATAAAAAAGCTGTATAACAACCCCGTTATCACCGCCGTGAGGGTAAACCCCGGGAAAAACGGCGCAATGGGAAACAGCAGTGCACCGATAACGTCACCCAATCCGCCGACGAGCATTGCACCCACAGGGCCGAAAAGATAAGCCGCCATCATCACCGTCAAAAAAGTAAAGCCGATTTTGATGTTGAAGGTGTTGATTGACAAAAAGCGGCTGAACACCACATTGGCCGCCACAAGCAAAGCCATAAGTGCAAGATTTTTTGTTTTGAACAAATCCTTGATTTTAAACATAATAAGCCTCCTTATTATTTCGCTGAATAATAAAGAGGCTTTCGTCATCATTATTATTTTCCAGCGGGATGCGAAATGTGAACCGCAAGAAATCTTTTCGTCCGTGTGGCAACTCCCCGTCCTCACGGCACTTAACGCTCACATATCTACTCTGTTTGCAATAATGTACCACATATTTTTTGCTTTGTAAACATTTATTGTTGAAATTCTTGTTTTTCTCAGCTATAATTATGCACGAAAGGGGTTGTTTACCAATGAAAAGTAAAATTTTAAAATCAATTCTGACCTCCGCTTTGCTTCCCTTCACGGCGGCTTGCGGAATGCCCGTAATGTATAAAAATCACAACCGTCAGTCGCCTGAATTGAAATTCGGTGCAGACGGCAAATTTAAAATTCTTCACCTCACCGACATTCACGAGGTTGACCCCGAAATGGATGACGACGAAAACCCCGACGTGCCCCGCGACAAGAGCCGTGAGGCTATGAATGTTATTGAAAAATGCCTTGAAAAGACTCAGCCCGACCTTGTTGTTTTCGGCGGTGACAATATTTCAGGTTACTGGCAGGAATATACCTACAATTACGTTGAAAAAACAATTGCAAAATCACAGAGCCAATCCGCAAAAGAAACATTCCCTTTGCCATTGTTTTCGGCAATCACGATTCTGAGCTTGAGCAGTTTTTCCGTGAATATCAGATGATGCTTTATATGCGCTATGATAATTTCATCGGCTGCCTCAATGCCGAAGAAATGCACGGCTGCGGCAACAATAACGTTATCATTAAAAGCAGCAAATCTGACAAGGCCGCTTTCAACATCTGGCTTATCGACTCAAACGATTATGTCCGTGACGAAAACTATAAAGTGCTCGGCTATGACCGTATTCATCAGGATCAGCTTGACTGGTATGAGCGCACTGCCGAAAAGCTCAAAAAAGAAAACGGCGGCGAGCCTCTGCCCTCTATTCTCTTCCAGCATATCCCCGTTTCTCAGGAATATGACGTGATTTATGAAGCAGGCGAAAACGAGCCCTGTGACCTTGTTGAGGGTGACGGCAAGCGCTACTGCATCAAAAAAGAAAACTTTGTCAGCGGTCATCTGCGTGAGCTCCCCTGCCCGCCCAAGGACAGGTCAAGAGAACAGTTTGACCTGTGGAAAAAGCAGGGCGACGTTATTGCCGCATTTTTCGGTCACGACCACGTTAACGATTTCATTTTTGACATCGACGGCATCAAGCTTTGCCAGACCCTTGCCACAGGATTTCATACCTACGGTGACATTCACGGCGGCAGACTTATTGTGCTTGATGAAAACAATCCCCGCGAATTTTACACCGAAAGCATCGAAATTGAAAGAATTACCGACACAAATTTTAATTAAACCGCAAAGAAACGGACTGCCGCACAAAGCGACAGCCCGTTTCTCACTTTTTAGAAGACTCATCATCTGTAACTTCAATAAATTTTTCAAGCTCTGATTCTTTTCTTGAAGCAATGTCCCTGTGCAGTTCCCCACACTCTTTGCACACTAAATTCTTTTCATCAACCAGAGCTCCGCATTTTGTGCAGTACATATTTATCCCTCTTTCCGGCAATAAATAGTATATGCAAGGGAGCAATATATAATCACAATATTGTTATTTGCGTTTTGTCCTGTCATAGGACATCCTTACTCCTTTTTTATGATAGCATCAAAATTGTCTTATGTCAAGACACTAATAATGATGTGTGGTGATTTTTTTGGCAAGAATTATCGACGGCAATGAAATGAACCTCGTGGGCGCAAATGTACGCAAATTCCGAAAGAAAAAGAACCTCAGCCAGCAAGCATTATCCAACAAATTAGAACTCCTCGGTGTCTATGTCTGCCGAGGGTCAATCTCAAGAATTGAAGACAAATCCCGCACCGTGACAGACATTGAGCTTTTTGCCCTTTCTCAGGTGTTGGGAGCTCCCCTGTCCTCTTTTTTTGACAACGCAAAACTGTAATTTTTTCGGCTCCCTGTTCAAAGGGAGCCGAAAATTTTGCGTATTATTCTTCAAACACATCTTCAATACCAAATCGTATCGAAAGCATATTTTCCTCAGGCTCTGCCGCCATATAAAAAACATTTTTTGAAATGTCCGAAAGCCGCTGAAGGTCTTGGCCAATGTTCATCATAAAACCGACCTTAACATTTACAAAAACCAATCCCGGCTTTTCCGCAGATTCATATATTCTCATTTCTCCGTCGGTTATTTTAACCGTGTGCGCAAATAAATCCGCAATATCTTTCAGCACCCTTTCTTTTTCGGGCTTTGCTGTCCGTCCGTTATAAAATTCAAACATAATATCCTCCTCACTTAGATATAATTTAAACACGATTTATGTCCATTTGTAACATTGTAACACATATAAAACATAAAATAAACCCATATTAAATATTATTTGGGGTAATTTTATGGCTATTAAAAGTTTATCTATTCGTATTGATGAAGAAATGCTTAACAAGTTACACGTTGTTGCAGATTATGAGGGCAGAAGTGCAAACAGCGAAATCCTCATTTTAATAAGAGATGCCATTGAACAGTACGAGGAGAAACACGGTAAAATCGAATTTAATTCGTAGGGGCGGCCATTGGCCGTCCGTTTATTATTTACACGAATTTGACGGACGCGCAATGCGCGCCCCTACGATGTTGACGGTAATAACTTGTAGGGGATGATGCCCACATCATCCCACCGGCCGATGTGGGCATCGGCCACTACAATTTAGGCTTCTCCTTGAGGAGAAGCTGTCACGAAGTGACTGATGAGGTGTAAAAAGCAATAGTCCAACACCTCATCCACCGCTTTCGCAATGCGTCGAAAATCCCCGCACCCCACACACGGCTGACAGCGGCGGTTTATAGGAGTCGGCGCCCTCGGCGACCCGTTTGTCGCCAATAAATCATTTCCGTATATACATAATTTTTTCAAAAGGACTTGAAAAACCGAGTAATATGGTATAAAATATATGGGAGATTAAATCGAATTTAATATCGAATTTTAAATCGGAGGAATAAAATTATGGTATCAGCAGGCGATTTCAGAAACGGCGTAACTTTTGAGGAAGACGGCAACGTACTTCAGGTTGTTGAATTCCAGCACGTTAAACCCGGTAAAGGTGCCGCTTTTGTAAGAACAAAGACAAAGAACGTTATTACAGGTGCAGTTACAGAAAAGAGCTACAACCCTTCAGCTAAATTCCCCACCGCTTTCATTGAAAGAAAGGATATGGAATATTCATACAGCGACGGCGGTCTCTACTACTTCATGGACCAGGAAACCTATGAGCTCGTTCCCATCAACGAATCAGACCTTTCAGACAACTTCAAGTTTGTTAAGGACGGTATGGTTTGTAAGGTTCTCTCTTACAAGGGCAAGGTTTTCGGCGTAGAGCCCCCCACATTCGTTGAGCTTCAGGTTACTCAGACCGACCCCGGCTTTGCAGGCAACACTGCCACAAACGCAACAAAGCCCGCAACTGTTGAAACAGGCGCAGAAATCAAAGTTCCCCTCTTCATCGATGAGGGCGAAATGGTTCAGATTGACACCAGAACAGGCGAATATCTCGGCAGAGCTTAATCTCTGTTTCAATCTTAGAAAGGAAGGTAATTTATTATGATGACAGTTATCGAAAAAGCAGCATATCTCAAAGGCCTTGCAGAGGGTCTTAACCTTGAAGAAAGCAAACCCGAAACAAAGCTCATCAACGCTATGATCGACGTTATTGACGAATTGGCTCTTTCTGTTGCCGATTTGGAGGATGCAGTTGATATGCTCACAGAACAGGTTGACGCTGTTGACGAAGACCTTGCAGAGCTTGAAGACTACGTTTTTGAAGACGAAGATTATGACGATTGCGAAGGCTGTGCAGGCTGCTGCGGCGATGAAGACGACTATTTTGAAGTTGAGTGTCCCGCTTGCGGCGAGGTTATCTGCCTTGACGAAAGCGTTCTTGACGAAGAATCAATCGAGTGCCCCGCTTGCGGTGAAACTCTTGAGTTTGATTTTGACATTGACGACGAAGAGGATGACGACTAATCGTCACAACCGATTTGTGCAATTTTGCGGTATCTGCTTGTCAGATACCGCATTTTTTATGGTGTGCGGCGAGATTTGAACACTATATATTGTGAAAATTGACAAGAATAATTTCCCTAAAATTATTTTGCTTTTTTGTAAATGTTTCCTAAAAAAACCGTCAAAAAAAGCGGTTTTTGAAGTTTTTGATAAAAAAGCGCAACTTTTTTTGCTAAATGTATTGAAAAATATCGTAAAATTGTGTAAAATGCATACAGTCGGGTTGTCATATTGTCCAAAACCTATGACGGCAAGCTGGCGACTGCCGCCAGCTTAAGTTAAAAATCGAGGAGAGATTGTTTTATGTCAAACAGACTTTTTCAGGGTGTAATTCATCAGATGCGCGGAGCTATCGACAGAACCGTCGGTATCATTGATGAAACAGGTACAATTATTTCATGCAGTGAGCTTGGCAAAATCGGTGAAGTCAATTCTGCGGCCGCCGCAAAAGCTTTTGCCGAAAGCGGTGCAACAGTTATCGAAGGCGTTACATACAAGCCCTTCGGCAACCAGATTCACCCCGAATACGCTGTTTTTATTGACGGCGAAGATGAGTTCGCAATCAAGTATGCTGATTTGAGTGCGGTTACTCTCAACAGCCTCAAACAGTTCTTTGACGAAAAGTATGACAGAGGAATTTTTATCAAGAACGTTATTCTTGACAACATTCTTCCCGGTGATATTTATCTCAAAGCAAGAGAACTCCGCTTCAACAACGACACCTCCCGTGTTGTTCTTCTCATCCGTGTGCCCGACCAGTCAGATGCCTCAACCTTTGATGTTATTCAGAACCTTTTCCCCGACAAAACAAAGGATTTTGTTATTAACATCAACGAAACAGATATTGCCCTTGTTAAAGATGTTAAAACAGGCATTGCAAGCAAAGACATTGAAAAGCTTGCCCGTTCTATTGCGGACTCTCTTAACACAGAGCTTTATACCCATGCCATCATCGGTATAGGCACAACTGTTGTTGGCATCAAGGACCTTGCCAAGAGCTTTAAGGAAGCTCAGGTTTCTCTTGAAGTCGGTAAGGTTTTCGACACAGAAAAAACAATTGTAAGCTACGAAAGCCTCGGCATTGCCAGACTTATCTATCAGCTTCCCACCACGCTTTGTGAAATGTTCCTTCACGAGGTATTCAAAATCGGCTCTATTGACAGCCTTGACCACGAAACCCTGTTTACAATTCAGCGTTTCTTTGAAAACAACCTTAACGTAAGTGAAACATCACGCAAGCTGTTTGTTCACAGAAACACCCTTGTTTACAGACTTGAAAAAATCAAGAAGATCACAGGTCTTGACCTCAGAGAATTTGATGACGCCATCGTGTTCAAAGTAGCTCTTATGGTTAAGAAATACCTTGATGCAAACCCCATTAAATATTGATGTTTCGCAAAATCGGACTGAGGACACCACCAAAACCACTCCCTTGTCCGGAAAGGAAAAAAGCGAATGATAGAATTTAAAAATGTATCAAAAGTTTACAGCAACGGAACAAAAGCGCTCAACAACGTCAACATCAAGATTGAAAAAGGTGAATTTGTTTTTGTTGTGGGAGCTTCAGGCGCAGGTAAAAGCACCTTCCTTAAACTAATGATGCGCGAAGAGGTTCCTTCCTCGGGATCTATTAAAATCAAAGATTATGACCTTGTTAATATGAAAAAACGACAGATTCCGTATTTCCGCAGAAATATGGGCATCGTTTTTCAGGATTTCCGCCTTATTCCCAATATGGATGTTTACAACAACGTGGCATTTGCTATGCGTGTTGTTAACGCAAGAAAAAAAGAAATCCGCAAAAGAGTTCCCTATGTTATCAGCATTGTGGGTCTTGCCTCAAAGGCACGCTGCATGCCCAACGAGCTTTCAGGCGGTGAACAGCAGAGAGTTGCCCTTGCAAGAGCATTGGCAAACAACGCTGAAATCATCATTGCCGACGAGCCCACAGGCAACGTTGACCCCCAGATGTCAATGGAAATTGTTGAGCTTCTTCAGCGTCTTAACGAAGCAGGCACAACAGTTATTATGGTCACTCACGCTCACGACCTTGTAAAGCAGTTTGACAAGAGAGTTATCGTGCTTGAAGCAGGCCAGGTTGTCTCCGACGGAAACGTTGAAAACAACGTTTTGCCCGAAGGCTCAACAGCGCATCTTCCCGGCGTTGAGCCCGAACCCAAGGGCTTCCGCCGCCGCAGAGGTCACAAGCCTCAGAAAACAGAAGCTTCTGTTTTTGTTGAAGAGGAGCTCGCTTCACCCGTGAAGCCCGCTGCGAACATCCCCATCACTCCCCCCGCAAAGGATGAATCCCCTGCCGAGGCAGAAAAGATTGAGGAGACAAAGCCCGAAATTACTGACGAATATCTCAACGCCATTTTAGGCGACAATGAAAATTACCGCGTTTATCTTGATGAAACAGAGGAAGGCGGTGATGACAAATGAGAAGAAGCTTCGGTTACCTCACAAAAGAAGGCTTCCGCAACCTGTGGTCCAACAGGCTGATGTCATTTGCATCGGTTGCTGTTCTTCTTTCGTGTATGATTATGATCGGCTCGGCGTTTATGCTTCTTGTTAATATCCAATCGGTTATCGACAACATTGAAGATAAAAACGTTATTATGGTTTATGTGGCTCAGGATGCTGACGAAGCCGCCGTCACTCAGCTTGGCGACGAGCTCAAGGCACTCAAAAACGTTTCACACATTGAATTTGTGGACAAGGAAACTGCCTTTAAGCAGGAAATTGAAAACCTGGGCACAGACGCCACATATTTTGAAGGGGTAGAAAATCCCCTGCCCGATGTTTATAAGGTTTCTGTTGATATGATGGAAAACTTTGACGAAACATCAAAGGAAATTGAAAAGCTTGAAAACGTTGATTCTATCCGTGACGACAAGGACATCGCCACCGTACTTATCAACATCCGCTCATCAGTGACTTATCTCAGCGTGGGCATCATTGCATTGCTTATGCTCGTTTCACTGTTTATCATTTCAAACACAATCCGTATCACCATGTTCAGCCGCAGACTTGAAATCAGCATTATGAAATCCGTAGGCGCAACCAACGGATTCATCCGCTGGCCGTTTGTTATTGAGGGTATATTGCTGGGCGTGATTTCTGCCGCCGTTTCACTGGGCGCTGTTTGGGGTATTTATGAGCTTGTTAAAAATTCCGTTGCAGATATGCTCGGCGGAATTATGGACATCGGTTCAAGCCTTGTTCCCTTTACGGATTATTTGCTTGTTATTCTTGCGGCTTTCCTTATTATCGGTATTCTCTCAGGTGTTGTGGGAAGTATGGTTTCCATCCAGAGATATCTCAAAGAGCAAGGAGGCGTAACTTATGAAGAAGACGATTGATACAACAAGAATTTTTTCATTTATTTTTGCTGTGATTATGGCTTTTTCCTGTGTCAGCGCCTACGCTCCCGTAAAAGCAGAGGCCGCCAGCCTTGCACAGCAGAAGCAAAATATCGAAAACAAAATCAAGCAATCTGAAAAAGAGCTTGCAAAGCTCAGGGCAGAAAAGGCATCAGAAGCCGCCATTGCCAAAAAGCTCGAAGCTCAGCTTGCTGATTTAACCTCAAAGGTATCCGTCATTCAGTATCAGAAGGACGGCATTGACACTCAGGTCAACAATCTCAATTCTCAGATTGCAACGCTCACCACTCAGATTGCAGAAACTGAAGATGAGCTTGTGGAGATGAATGAAAGCATTGACAAAACAGTTGAGCTTTTCTGCCAGAGAATGAGAGCCAACTATATGTCGGGTTCATCATCATTTTTTGAAATTTTCCTTCAGACAGGTGACATTTCTTCGCTTCTCAACCGCCTCGAAATGTTTAAGCGCGTAACTGATAACGACCAGAAGCTTGTCACTCAGCTTGAGGGTGAAATTGCAACCGCAGAGGAGCTTAAAACTCAGCTTTCAGAGAAAAAAGAAAGCTCCGAAATCAAGAAGACCGAGCTCACCGCCAAAAAGGTTGAGCTTGATGCGTCAATTGCAGAGTACGACGATATTCTCATTGAAATTGAAACAAAGGTTGCTGAGCATAAAACAGTGCTTGCAAAAATGAACGGCAAAATTGCCGAAGCAGAGGATGAGGTTGCCGCCTACAAGGACGACCAGGCAGCCATTGAAGCCGCTATCAAAAAGGCTGAGCAGCAACAGCAGCAGAAGCCTAACGGTGGCTCTTCGGGTAACCACGGCTCTGCCACAGGCAACATCAGCTCCTCCGGCTGGATGTGGCCCGTTCCCACTTCAAGCGCATACATCAGCTCAGTTTACGGTTGGAGAAACGACCCCATTTCAGGTCAGAGAAAATTCCACTACGGTATCGATATTGCCGCACCGGGCGGTTCAAAAATCATCGCCCCCAAGGACGGTACTGTTGTTTATACAAAGCATCAGACATCAGGCTACGGTATTCACCTGCTTGTTAACCACAACAACGGTTATTACACCCTTTACGGCCACTGTCAGTCCCTTGCTGTTTCAGCAGGCCAGAGCGTTAAACAGGGTCAGGTAATTGCCTATGTCGGCAGAACAGGTTACGCAACAGGTAACCACCTTCATTTTGAAGTTCGTGACGGTAACGGTAATAAGCTCAATCCGTCAAACTTTGTTCGTAAATAATTTTCCGGAGAATCTTATATGAATAAAAAGATTTCACTGGGTGTTGCCGTTGCAATAGTTATCGCTTTTGTAACGGCAACTTTTGCAATCACAATGTCCGTATCCCAGCGGATTTATAACAGGCTGATTTCTAACCTTCAGGACAGAGCCGCTTCATACGCTTTGCTCGACGAGTTGGATGCCGTAGTGCGCGAAAATTACTATGGACTGATTTCAGAAAACTCCCGCGACGAGGGCATTCTTGAAGGCTACGTTGACTCACTTGGTGATTCATCAAGCTATTATCTCTCCCCTTCAGCCTATGCTACTTACCAGGCATCTATGAAAGGTGAAATCAACGGAATAGGCATAAATTCCACCTTTGATTTTGACTCAGGCTATATCAGGGTGACCTCCGTGCTTGAAGGCTCCACCGCCCACAACGCAGGTCTCAGAGAGGGTGACCTCATCAGCGTAATTGACGGTGTGGCAGTCACTGAGGATAATTACACTGAACTTTCACAAGGCCTTAACGGCAACAAGCTCACCAGCGTTAAAATCACCTTTGTGCGCAACAACACACCAAAAACAGTTTCGGTTATGATGGGTTATTCCGCAAAGTCCGTTTATTCCAAAATTGTCAGCAGTAACACGCTTTACATAAGAATTGACGGCTTTTACGGCAACACGGCACAACAGCTCAACGCAATTGTTGAAACTCTGCCCGACGAAGTTGACTCCCTTGTTTTTGACCTGAGAGGAACAAAGGACGGCTCAGTTCAATACACCTGCGATGCACTCAAGCTCCTTGTGCCGATCGCCTCTGAGGGAAGCGGCGCACTTGCGACGGAAATTGACAAAAACGGCAAAGAGGTTTACTATGCCTCCAACTCACAGTGTATCAGCGGATACAAAATTGCCGTGCTCACCAACAGCGGCACCTCCGGTTGCGGTGAGTTGTTTGCCTGCGATTTGAGAGACTTCGGTATGGCAGTGCTTATCGGCACAAAAACAGCAGGCAACGCTGACGTGCAAAAAGCCTTTTCGTTGAGTGACGGAAGCGGCATTGTGCTCACCGTTGGCAAGATGAAGCCATACATCACCGAAACCTTTGACAGCGTTGGTCTTGCGCCCGACATAGAGGTTGAGTATGCCGAAACTCAGGATTTTGACACACAAATTGAAAAAGCCCTGGAATATCTCGGATAAGGCGACAAAAACTCTTGCAAAAGTTAATATTTTGTGATATACTCCAATTTGATAGTCACTATCAAATTGGAGTGCTTTTTTATGAACGAAAAAACATACAAAACAAAACAGAAGGATATATTGCTCAGCCTTTTCAAATCACAGCCTCACAAGTGCTTTTCTTCAAGAGAAATTATTGAAAATGAAAGTATTTCTTTGGGTGAGGCCACGGTTTACAGGCTTCTTTCTCAATTTGTGAAAGAGGGTATTATTCAGAAATTTACTCAGGGCAAATCATCACTTTATCAGCTCAATCACTGCGGCGGTGACTCTCATTTTCATATGAAATGCATCGAATGCGGCGAGCTTTATCACATCGACTGCCCGATGCTCAGAGATGTTGAAAATCATATTGCACTTGACCACAACTTTTTTGTAGATAACCTGAACACCACCCTTTACGGCTACTGTAAGGGTTGCAGAAAGGAAGCATAATGAAAAAATTTGTTGCAATTATAATGGCTGTCTGCCTTTTGTTTTCACTTGCCGCCTGTTCAGGAGGCAATATTGAAAAAAGCAGACTTCACATAATTTCCACCGTTTTCCCCTCTTACGACTTTGCAAGGCAGATAACAAAAGGCGTTGACGGTGTTGAGGTGAGTATGCTCATCCCACCCGGCACGGAGCCCCACGCCTTTGAACCCGGCGTGCAGGATATGGCCCAAATCAGAGAATGTGATTTGTTCATTTTCCTCGGCGGCGAGTCTGACCAATGGGTTGAGGAGCTTCTTGCCACTTTTGGTGACGGCGAAATCAATACAATCCGAATGATTGACTGCGTTGAGCTTCTTGATGAAGAAACTGTTGAGGGTATGCAGACCGACCATAACCATGACCACGGCGAGGTTTCTGCCCACGGTGAAAAAGACGAGCACGTTTGGACAAGCCCCGTTAACGCCATTTCAATCTGTGAAAAGATAAAAAATAATCTTATTTCTGCCGACGGCGATAATGCAGAAAAATATACCTTGAACTTTGCAAGCTACAAAAACGAGCTTTCTCAGCTTGACGAAAAGTTCAATTCTGTTTCCGCCCTTGAGGGAACAATCATAATGGCAGACCGCTTTCCTTTCCGCTATCTTGCGGATGAATACAGCCTTAAATATTACGCGGCATTCCCCGGTTGCTCAACCGAAAGCGACCCAAGCGCGGCTACAATTGCTTTTCTTGAAACCAAGATTAAACAAACAGGTGCAAAGGCTGTTTTCTATACAGAATTTTCTTCCCAAAAGGTTGCCGACACTCTTTGCGAATCAACAGGAGTCAAAAAGCTTATGCTTCACTCCTGCCACAATGTTGGCAAAAGCGACTTTGAAAACGGCGCCACCTATGTTTCCTTAATGGAGCAAAATATTAAAAATCTCAGCGAGGCTTTGAATTGATATGTCTTTAATCAGTTGCAAAAACCTGTCTGTCGCCTACGACGGCAAAACCGTTGTCAATAACCTCAGCTTTTCAGTTGACGAGGGCGATGCTGTGTGCATCGTGGGTGAAAACGGCTCAGGTAAAACCACTTTAATGAAATCCCTGCTCGGACTTGTTAAAACCTCGGGCGGTTGCATCGAGTTTTCGGGCGGTCTTTTTCAGAGTGAAATCGGCTACCTCCCCCAACAGACCGAGGTGCAGAAGGACTTCCCTGCAAGCGTAAATGAAATTGTTTTGTCCGGTTGCCTAAACAAAACAAAAGGCCCCTTCTTTTCAAAAAAAGAAAAGGCAAAGGCGGCTTATAATATGGAGCTTCTGGGAATAACCCATTTGAAAAAGAGATGCTATCAGGAGCTCTCAGGCGGCCAACAGCAGCGTGTTCTTTTGGCAAGGGCTTTGTGTGCCACAAAGAAGATTTTGCTCCTGGACGAGCCCGTAGCCGGCTTAGACCCCATTGTTACCGCCGAGCTTTACGATTTAATCAAAAAGCTCAACCGCGAAGACAAGCTTACTGTAATTATGGTGTCTCACGACATTCCCGGCTCAATGGATATTGCCAACAAAATTCTCCACCTTAACCACAACGGCTCATTTTTCGGCACAACCGATGAATACGAAAAATCCGACTTCGGAAAGCATTTTTTGGGAGGTGGCGCAAATGGCTGATTTGTTTTCGCAGATTCAGTATTATCTCGGCTTTACCTTTGTTCAGCGCGCGCTGATTGCAGGTATTCTCATTTCGCTTTGCGCGGCACTTTTGGGCGTAAGCCTTGTGCTCAAGCGATACTCTATGATTGGCGACGGACTTTCTCACGTTGGCTTCGGCGCAACAGCCATTGCCGCAGTGCTCAATCTTACAGATGCTTCTCTTTACGTTTCAATCCCGATTGTTGTGATTTCTGCATTCTTCCTTCTGCGAATTAACGAAAACACAAAAATCAAGGGCGACGCCGCAATAGGAATAATTTCTTCGGGGGCATTGGCCGTGGGAACGGTGATTATTTCCTTCACCAACGGACTGAACACCGATGTTTGCAACTATCTTTTCGGCAGTCCTTTGACAATGACCAAATCCGATGTTTACCTCAGTGTAGCATTGAGCATTGTGGTGCTCTTATTGTTCGTTTTGTTTTATAACAAGATTTTTGCCGTGACCTTTGATGAATCTTTTATGAAAGCAACAGGTCTCAGAGCTAATCTTTATAACACCGTTATTGCTGTGCTCACCGCTGTTACAATCGTACTCGGCATGAAGGTTATGGGTGCGCTTCTGATTTCGGCGCTGATTATCTTCCCCGCTGTAAGCTCAATGAGAGTGTGCAAATCCTTTCTCGCCGTTACAGTCAGCTCCGCCGTTATTGCGGTTGTGTGCTTCATTATCGGCCTCGCCGTTTCCTGCGTTTATGTCAGCCCTGCAGGCTACACCCTCCCAACGGGCGCAACCATTGTTATAATAAACATCGTTGTTTTCCTCGTGCTCAGCGCAGTCAAAAAAATTACAACACTTAAAAAGAAATAAAAAATCAGCCGTTAAGCTAAAACTTAACGGCTGTAATTTTTTATTTTGCGAAGTCGATTGCTCTGCTTTCACGAACAACGTTAACTTTAATCTGTCCGGGATATTCAAGCTCGTCTTCAATCTTTTTGGCAATGTCTCTTGCAACGAGAACCATCTGGTCGTCTGTAACAGCTTCGGGCTTAACCATAATTCTGATTTCGCGGCCTGCCTGAATTGCGAATGACTTTTCAACGCCCTCAAATGAGTTTGAAATTTCTTCAAGCTTTTCAAGACGCTTGATGTAGTTCTGAAGATTTTCTCTTCTTGCGCCGGGTCTTGCGGCAGAAATTGCATCAGCCGCCTGAACAAGGCAAGCAACGATTGTCTTAGCTTCAACATCACCGTGGTGAGCATGGATTGCGTGAACAACCTGGTCGTTTTCTTTATACTTCTTAGCATATTCAACGCCAAGCTCAATATGTGAGCCTTCCATCTCGTGGTCAAGAGCCTTACCGATATCGTGGAGAAGACCTGCACGCTTTGCCTGCTTAACGTCTGCGCCAAGCTCAGCGGCCATAAGGCCTGCGATGTAAGAAACTTCAAGCGAATGGTTAAGAACGTTCTGACCGTAGCTGGTGCGGTATTTCAGCTTACCAAGCTGACGGATAAGCTCGGGGTGAATACCGTTGACACCTGCGTCAACAGCTGCTCTTTCACCTGTCTGCTTAATTGTGTGCTCAACCTCTCTGGTTGCTTTATCAAAGAGCTCCTCGATTCTTGCCGGATGAACTCGACCGTCAGCAATAAGCTTTTCGAGAGTTCTGCGAGCAATTTCACGACGAACGGGGTCGAAGCAGGAAACTGTGATTGCTTCGGGTGTGTCGTCAATAATAAGGTCAACACCTGTAATTGTTTCAAGGGTGCGGATGTTACGACCCTCGCGACCGATGATGCGGCCTTTCATTTCATCGTTGGGCAAAGCAACAACAGAAACTGTAGCTTCTGCGCTGTGGTCTGCGGCGCAACGCTGAATTGCGGTTGCAATAATTTCTCTGGCGAGTGTCTCTGACTCGTCCTTGGTTTTCTGCTCAAAGTCCATAATTTTGACGGCCTTCTCGTGAGTAAGGTCCTCTTCAAGGGTTTTAAGCAAATAGTCCTTAGCCTGTTCCTTGGTGTAGCCTGAAATTCTTTCAAGCATTTCAAGGTGACTGCGCTTAAGGGATTCGATTTCTTCTTCTTTCTTTTCGGCGTTCTGAATCTTGGATTGAAGGATTTCGTCTTTCTTTTCAAGATTTTCGGCTTTCTTGTCAAGAGATTCTTCTTTCTGGTTTAAGCGACGCTCTTGCCGTTGAACTTCGCTTCTTCTTTCACGGATTTCACGTTCAAGTTCTGCACGCTGCTTGTGAATTTCGTCTTTTGCCTCAAGAATTTTTTCTTTCTTGGCAGATTCAGCCTTTGAAACAGCCTCATTAACAATGCGTGTGGCTTCAAGCTTTGCTGAGCCTATTGCTGACTCGGCAACCTTTTTGCGATAGATGAAACCGCCTGTGAAACCTGCGGCAACGCCAACCACAACACACGCAAGGATTACAATAACAAAAACTGTAATTGAAATACTCATGTTTGCACAACACCTCCTTGGTAAATTTTTGAGTATAATAAATAATATCTTAAATATTAAGAAATTATCATTACGGAGCTTTGCCCCAATACTAAGCTAATACGGCATATTAGCCTAATATCCTAATCATTTTACCGCATTTTGTGGTTATTGTCAAGTTTTATCTTATGAAATAACAAAATGTGTGCATAAATATACAAAAAAAGAGCAGGTTGTTTCCTGCTCTTGACTCAATTTTTTCTCGTAACCTTTGTTTTGTTGCCCTTGTCGTCAACAATGTATGTGTTTTCAAGCTGAGAAACAAGGCTCGCCTTGTAAGAATCAATATATTCCCTTCTGAGAATATCTCTTTCTTTGATTTCTTCCTCGGTAAGACCTTCGGCCTTTGCCTTTCTTGCAAGCTCATTTATTCTGTCAATTTTTTTCTGTTCCATAATTATCTCCTTAGGGTGACGAATATAATCCGAACCGTGTTTTTTATCGGATGATTTCCGTCACTTCTTCGTTAAAATACTCGCAAATCCGTCAGGATTTGCTGTGTTTTGTGCCTTGAATTGCCAAAAATCCTCACGATAAAAAATCTTCGACCCGAAAGTTAAGAATTTTCAGATGATTTTTGGCTGTTGAGGGTGAAGACAGGCTGGCGCCTTTCAAACCCGAAACGCCGAAAAGCGATGAAAAGGCTCACTTTCGGGCAGGTTCGGATTTATATTCGTCACCCTTTCCCACAGGGCAAACGCTCATACAAACACCGCATACTGCGCCCCTGCCGATATGTTTAAATTCTTTTTTCATATATTCACTGCATTTTTTGGGGTCAAAAACATCTTTTCTTTCAAGCCCCGGCTGCCACAGCCTTCCGCTGATTGCACCCGACGGACACGCTGTTACACAGGCATTGCACTCAATGCAGGGTGAAACATAGTCGTTTTCTTTTATTTCAAAGGGACAGTCGGTAAGAATTGTGCCCAATCTCACATCTGCGCCGTATTTTTTATGAAGAAACAGTGAGTTTTTGCCTATTCCCCCAAGGCCTGCAAGGGAAGCCGCCTTTTTGTGAGAATAACGTCCGCAATAATTCCAGCCGTCTTTGTTAATGCTCTGAGAAGCACCTACGGGAATGTATCTGTAGCCGCCGTTCTGAATAAAATTGCCAACCCTGAGAGCAAGGCTGTCAATGAATGAATTCACCGTTCTGTAATGGTGAAAGTAAGTGTGTGTGGGTTCACCGTTTATTTCTTCCACAACCGCTTCCGAAAGCCTGACAACAAAGCTCACGGCATAAGAATTTTCACCGAAAGGACCGTCAGGAAGCTTTGCAAATCCGACATCACAGGCACCCTCGTCAAGAAGAAATTTTTCAATTTTTTTCTGCAAATCCAAATTCATATCCACCGACCCGAAACTTCCTTTGATTTTTAACCTTTCACCGCAAAAAATATTATCGGTGATTATATGACAGAAATTCAATATTTAACTTCACGCATTAAAGACCTTGAAAAAGAACTTAAAAGCCCGCATTCAACTCCTGCCGCGCAAAAACGACAGGCGCTGGCTCTCGTTAACTACCGCCTTGATTTAAAAAGGGCGCTTGAAAACGAGGCTGCTAATCAAGCACATTAACCGTCAATTTGCCGTGACGCTCGCCTTTATATTCCCCATCAAGATATGCCCTTGCGTAATAAACACAATCGTATGTTCCCTTTTTAAGCTTTTTGGTGAGCTTATCCTCCGCCACGAACTGACCCGGAGCAAGCATTGGTGAGGTGTAGATAAGATTTTCGGTTTCTCCGTCACCGATGATTTCATACACCGCAAACTGAATAGAATACTGACAGCTTTCGGGGTTTTGGAACATAAACGTTCCTTTTTTGCCGTCATCTTCAAAAACAACGTTGTCGTTAATCAGAAATCGGATTTCCCCCTCAGGCACGTCATCAACTTGTTCATAACCCGCAAGGATTCCGTATTCACCTTTTGCCGACGGAGTAAAAAGCCAAACAATTCCGGGAGTGAAGCACTCCACTGCCACGGCAATGGCCAAAATCAAAGCGACTACGGCAGCAGGTATTATTATTTTTTTACTTTTCAACAGAATCAACACCTATTTTAAGCTTGATTTTAACCGTCTGCGTGCCGATTTTTTCATAAGTGTCGGCATCATATCCGTTAACAGCGAGAGTTGCCGTCTGTGTGCCGTAAGAAACCGCGTCAAACAGCTCCACAGAGCGAATTTCCTCACCCGGCTCAACACCGAGGGAGCGGTATATAACTTCACCGTTTTCATCCAGCAAAAAAGCAACAAGAATACAGTCATTGGAGCTGTTATTGCCAAACTCCAGCAATGCAGGGTCGCTGTGCTCCTGAAGAGAAATCTCATCATTTACATAAAAATCAAACGCTCCCGTGTTGCCCTTTGCCTTCACAGACTTCGCCAGCTTCTCTTGCTGAGCCTCAGAAAGAGAGCTCTCGGTTGCCACGCTGTCAGGCTCAAGTCTGCCCTTAAACTCGGCATTCTTAACACTGCCCGGCAATGACGAATTGCCGAAAACAAGGGTTGCAATCAGTACAACAGCCGCCGTAATTCCAACCGAAGCCGCGGCGATCACAACAGCCTTAATATTAAGCTGTTTTGCTTTTTCGCTCTTGGCTTTTTCCTTTTCAGGCTTTTTCTCCCTGACGGGCTTTGAGGGCTTAGCCGCCTTTTCAGGATAGACAGGCTGTTTTTTCGGCTTTTGCTGTTTTGGTTTTTCTCTTTTATTATTACTGCCTGCGGCAGGCGAACCTACCGCAGGCTTAGCTTTTGGTTTATTCTTTTTACTCATTGTAACACCTTAGCATTTGTGTTTTATATTATTTCCAAGGCAAGGCTTCAATGCCCCAAATCTGCTGATAACGGTTGACCTGAACAGCTTCAACCACTACAGCAACCTTTGCAACAGCATTTCTTGTCATAGTCTTTTCGTTGAACTCGTCAACGTCAAAGCCTGTTATAATTGACTTGTCATAGCTTTCAAAAAGACCTGTATCCTCTGTGTAGTAAACACAATAATCGTTTTCGCGATTATCGTACCACTTTTCGGCAAACTCAAAGGGCATAACCACATTCTGAGTTACGGTGCCATCGGGCATAGTCCACTGGATACTCATTTTAACTCTTACATAAGAATTTGCATAGCCTCTGTGAATAACCTTGATTTTAAGATTGCCGATAAAATTATCGTCCTCGGGATTTGAAGACATAGTGTAAAGGCCCTTTTCATCACCGCTGAGTGAAACCTCTTTGCCTTCGTCGTTAATGCGGTAAACATAGGCCTTTGTGGTAAATCCTGCCAATGAAGCATACTGAGTTACAGAGTTGGTGCTGGAATACCATGCCAACGAGCCCGAAACTATGGCAACAACCGCAACAAGGCAAATAATCAAAGCGGCTATTTTTCTTCTGCTGTTTTTCATGATGTCAGCCCTACCCTTTCATAGTTTATCTTACCAATGCACCGTCCATATCCTGAGTTGCGGTCATTGTGATGTTGATTTTATAATCGATTGTTGCCCAAGCTGATTCAGAAAATGCAAAGTCAATTCCGCACTCGTCATACTCAACCCAGAAAGCAATCTTAACTTTCTTGGTTTCGCCGGGATTAAGGCTTACATAGTAGCCTGAATTTCCGTCTTCACCAACGTTATGCCTGTTGAGAGCCTGATCGTTCAATTCACCGTTCAAAGCCTTTTTCATTGTGGCTCTTACACTGCCGTCAACCAGCATATCATCTGTGAAATAAAAATAACGAAGCCCCTTTGTTTCATATCGGTTTGCCACGGTTGCATAAACTCTGGCAGGCATACCGCCGTCGTTTGTAACCTCTACCTCTGTAATTTCAACAACTGAGTCAAACATTGTTTCGTTTTCATCCTCAAAAGCGGTTGCGCCCTTGAAGCGGATTGCATCTGAAACGGAATACTCACCGTCAACGTCAAAATCGGCAAACACGAAGGTGTTGCCCGTTCCGCTGATGTTCTGGCTCTGATATGACCAGGCTGTTGTCGGTGACATCAATGAGAAATAACAGCCGCACATAACAAGCATCAAGGCCATTACTGCCGCAGTAAGCTTTTTCAATTTACTCATTTTTGCCACCTCTTTTCTTTGGAAGTTTTGAAACAAGCACCGAAGCACCTGTGATTATGATTAAAACAACAGCTAATACAACGCTGATTGTTTTAATGTTCATTTCATTGAAGGCTATTGCAAAATAACCGAGATACGGCACAGAATACCACATTCTGCCCATAATCTGCTCGCGCATAGATGCCTGCGGGTCTTCGCTTTCATTAGCATCACCCTTGGTGCGGATTGCACCTGCAAAATAATCTATTGAAACAATTTTGTGAGTAAAAAAACCCGAGCCGTCTGCAAAACGGACTGTTACGATATCACCCTCGTTAAGGCTTTCAAAATCCGTCGGCTTAACAAAAACCACATCTCCGCGGTTGAGGGTCGGCGCCATACTGTCGGTTACAACAGCATATCCCTTTGCCCTCGAAAAAATGTTGAAGCCCACGAACAATACCGCAACAACGGTGATAATCGCCAGCATATTAAAAAGGATGTTACCCGGTTTCAGCTTCATATTATTCAACATCCGTAGCAACCTGATATTCACCAAGGCTGCTCCAGCCAACGTAATCTGCCTGCTTTGCTTCAAAAATTACGTTAACCGTAACCTCGTTGCCGGAATAAAGGTTGGCATCAATAGTCTCTTTATATCGGATGCTTTTGATGATTTCAACATCTGAAATATCGGGAGTAATCGTGTAAACATCGTCAACATCGGTAAGCTTTGAGCTACCGTAGTCGGGGCCGACATAGTAATAACATGTTCCGTCCATACCGTTGTCATAAGGGAGCCACTGGTCGGGGTTGGAGAAAACAACCTCCAAATCCTCTTTTTCATCGCCTGAATAAACAACGTTCTTTGCGCTTCCGCTTGCAAAGGAGGTGTATTCAACCCTGACTCTGATTTGAGAATCTACAGTAGAACTGTTATACATTGAAAGTGAGGCATCGTCGCCCTCAAGCATAACAAGGTTCTGACCGGGATATATACAGGCATTGCCGTAAAAATCCTCTTCAAGAGTGTCAAGAGAAACTGCCATTGAGCTGTCATAGCTTACAACACCGATGGTAATGCGCTGAGCTCTTTTAACAGCCGTAACAAACCACGCATAAGAGCTGTGGCTGGTCATAAGTCCGAGAACCACCGCAAGTGAGGCAACGAGTGCAATTATTCTTTTTGTCATAATCAGTCCTCCTCCTGCGAAGATTTTCTTTTCATAATAAACATTTCAATTTCAACGGCTATCCATGCAAGATAAACCGCGCCTATAACAACCTTGCCCACAACGGAATTGAGGAATTTTGCAATGTAGCCCACCAGAGGAATTGAAAAATCAACTCTGCCCTTTGCAAAATAATAGCTTGTAGGAGCCGGGTCCTCCTCTTGGTTTGCATCACCTTTTGTTGTAAACATCTGATTGTTTTTGTCAATTTCTATAACTCTGTGAGTAAAAAATTCAGTTTCATCGTCGTTGCAAAAGGTAATTATGTCACCGGGTTTAACGTTGGCAAATTCAATTTCCTTCACAAAAACGAGACTGCCCTCGGGAATGACGGGGCTCATACTTCCCGTCTGAATATAATAGGTTTCATACCCTGCAAACTTGGGAATGAACACAACCATCAGCAAAAATGCAAGCAGACAGCAGGCAACCGAACTAATCAGAATTTTTACCTTTTGTTTTGCGCTTACGTTGGGGTTCATCTGTCTGTTCGTCCTCCGAATCGTCATTTCTGTTGACAATCATATTAACTAAATTCAATGCCTCTAAAAACGTTATGATAACAAGAGGTATTACGATAAAAAACAAAATTATGTTCGGGTTTTGCAAAAATCCGATAACCGAGCCGGAAAATACACCGAGATTAAAAACAACCTTGCCGATTATCCTTCTTTCATAAACGGGGTATTCGTCCACGGTGTCGTTAGCGTCACCCTTGGTAACAAACTGCCTCTCCCCGCCTTTCAGATAAAGGATATCATCAATTCGGTGAGTATTTACTTCGTTTGCGATCTGACCGCCCGTTGAATAAAAGCTGATTACATCGCCTTTCTGAAGCTTGTCGGCTGAAACCTCGCGTGTGATAATCACGCTGCCCGTTCGGTATTCCGGTTCCATTGAGCCTGTCTGAATTTTCAGCACGCTGAAGCCCAGAACCGACGGAACTTTATTTGCATCTGCCTTGAGCACTGACACAAAAATGACAAGGCCAAGCAGAAAAACCAGTGCTGTGAAAACAGCCACTACGGCGGAAATTACTTTTTTAATCTTCATATCAGCCTACTTGTTGTCCCTGAATTTTAACATCGCCAAGCTCTGCCGAGCCTGAAACAGATTCATCGCCTGTTACCACATAAACATCATAATAAATGCTGTAATCGTTGTTGCCTTCCTTCTGATTTAAAGAAACATCCTGAGCAAAAACGTTTGAAACAGTATATTCTGACATTTTAAGACCTGTTCTGCTGTCAAGCTCCACGCCTGTAGTGTTGCAGACAATTTTATAATCAAAATAAACATAAGGTAACAAATCGTTGGTTGAAACGAGATTTTCAAAAGACATAACCAATTTAACGGGAACGTCAGGGAAGGTCTTAACGTCAATTCTGTACATCTTTTTCTGACCTTCAACCATATTGTTCATTTCAAGGTCTCCGTCGAGCACCTTGTAGGTTGCACCGCTGTCGGCAGATTCATAATATGTAACCGACAGAGTAGAGCCGTCAACCTTACCCGTAAATACTGACAACGAGCCCTGATTTGAAACAGCATACCAAGCAAAAGTAACTGCCACCAGGGTAAGGGCGGAAGCGATGAGTAATATTAAGTTTTTGACTGTGCTGAAATTATTTTTCATTACTTTCAACCCTCAAGTTTTACGGATTTTATCTTACAAGGCTCTCCCACAGGGTGGTGAGACCCCATGTGATGTCTTTTTTAACTACTGTGATTTCAATAACAACGGACTGTGCGTTTTCACTTTCAACGAATACTCCCTGTGCACCTGCATCGGTAACGGTTATTTCGTTGCCGGCGCCATCCTTAGCTGTTACGGCAATTTCATAGCCTGACGGAAGAATCGCATCCACAAAGAAGCCGCCTGTTGTTACAAGAAGCTTATTCATTCTTTCGGCAGGTGTGTCGCAGGAAGTGAACACATCTGATGTTACAACGCTGTTGTCCTCAAGTCTTGACTTGATAAGAAGACCGATAACAGCACTGTCGATATATTCGTCACCTGACTCGTTAACAAGCTTGTATTCAACATCGGTGTTGCCGAGCATTGCTTCTGCCGAGCCGTCATTTGCATAAAGTCTGTCATAAGACTTTGACGCACCGCCTGTTATGAGTGTGAGTGACATATAGTCACCGTAAGCCTTCGTTCTGTTGAGCTGAGCTGACTGACCGTCAAGAATTGCGCTGTCGGTTGCCAGCCATTCAAGTGAGAATGTTTCTTTGTCCAAGGTGATTTCAGCGGGCAATGTAACTGCCTTTGAAGCGCCTGAGCCGTTAAGGGCTGAAAGGTCGTCCTCGGCAATTGCTGTCACAACCACGCTGAGTGCCGTTGCAACCTTACCGTCGGCAGTGTCAAGCATTGATTTGAGGTAAGGATATGTATCTTCACCCTTAACAAACGCCGATGAAAGCTCTGCGCCTGCAACCAACTCATCTGTTGTAAGTCTGCCGTTAGTCTTATTGATAATATTTGAAACAGCGGTGAGATTTTCATCGTTGTTCATATATTTGTCGAAATAGAGGTTTTCGTAAGTGTCGCCCAAAGCGTAACCGACTACGCCGCCTGCGAAGCAATCACTGCCGTAAAGCTTAGTGCCTGCTTTGGTTACACTCACACCGCCTGAAGCGTATGCATCGCTCACATCACCGTAAGCCACACCGACCAAACCGCCTGCTGCTCTGAGAGCCTCGCCCTCTGCACCACCGATAACATCAACTGAAACGGCAGAAGCTGAATAAACGCTTTCAATCTTGCCGTAAGCCACACCGACCAGACCGCCGATGCCTGCCACGGATTTGCCGCCGACAGCTTTAGCATCAGTAACCTTAACAGTACCTGCGCTGAAGCTCTGCTCAATTTCACCGCGGGCTATACCAACAAGTCCGCCGACGCCGTAAACTGCATCTTCATTTTCGGAAGCTACCATACCCGAAACGGTAACATCTGTAAGTGATGAGCTTGTGCGGATTGCACCTGCGTTCATAATACCTACAAGACCGCCTGCGCTGTAATCACCGTCAACCGAAACGTCTGCATAAGCATCGGTCACAGTGCCGCCGGCCATTGAGCCGACGATTGCACCTGCAACTGCGCCTGAAACATAACCCGCTGAACCGCTGTTCTTGATGCTTACATTTCTGATTTCGGTGAATTCACCTGCAGCACCTGCAAGGGCACCTGCTTCACCGCGGCCGGTGATATAAACATTGTCAAATGTGATGTCTGTAAACTGTGCAACATTTTCGGCATCTCCGCCAACAGTTGCAAACAAGCCGGCTTCACCCTTAACGGCATCAATTCTCAGATTGCTGATTGTGTATGAGTTACCGTTGAATGAGCCTGTGAAGCTTTCAATGGGTGATACTGTATTTTCTTCGCTGAGAGCGTCTGCACCGAAATCAATATCTGCGGTGAGGATAATCTCAGCCTGAGTGTTGTTGAGGTATTTGCTCAAAGCCTCATATTTGCCCACGGGATTTGCAAGAGCGATCAACTGCTTTGCGTGTGAAATGTAGAGGGTATTTTCGTCATTGCGCTGAGGAAGAACGGCAACTCTGCTCATTTCACCTGAGCGAATAACTGCATAAGGTGTTTTGCCTGTAAAGGAATCGTTATAAACCTTATCACCGTCGATGTAAAGGTCAGATTCTCCGCTGAGAGCAGATGATTCAACCGTTACACCCTCAGCACCGATTGTTACGGGATATGCAAAGCCGTTAACAACGTCTGCACCTTCCTTAACGTCTGCAACAACAGGAACGGAGGCAAGACGTGTAAGCTCGGTTGCATAAGCATCTGCCATTCTGGGTGCAGGATAGCAGCCCTCTGTCATAACCCAGGAGTCAAGTCCTTCGGGAACAGATGCCATAAGATTGCCTGCCGAAACAGAAGCAACATTCTTGTCGCTTGTTCCGAGAGCAGTTACGTCACTGTAAACAAAGCTTGTGCCATCAGCAGAAACAGCGTTTTCGCTTGCGCCTGCATTTGTTCCGCCGATAATTGCTTTTTCTATTGTAAGCTCACCGTTGTCGGAGCCCACAGCAATGCTGTCGCCGCCCTTTGATGAACCTGTTGAAAGAATATCTGTAATTGCAAGGTTACCATCGTTAATGCCGACGATTGTTCCGCCAACTGCATCAACCGTTACAGCAGAAACAGAATTTCTGATAACGCTGTTGCCCTTGGCAACACCAACAAGACCGCCTGCTGACTGAGAAGCCTTAACAACGCTTGTTGCCACACAACCGTCAAGCTTGGATGAAGCAAGCTCACCAACAATTGCGCCAACAGCTCTTTCACCTGAAATCACGCCGCCCTCAACTGAGCAGTTGAAAATTCCGTCAACGGCTTCACAGTAACCTGCAATACCGCCTACAAAGGCTGAGCCTGTAATTCCGCTGAATCCGAAGCCCTGAGCCTCTTCAAGAATTTCAAGGTGAACATTCTTCACCTTACCGCTTGACTTGATGTTTGCAAACAGACCGACATAATCAGCATCGCTTTCTATGTAAAGTCCGCTGATAACATAGCCGTTACCGTCGAATGAGCCTGCAAAATCCTTAACGGGAGAATATCCGCCGTGAAGAGCGCCGTAAACTGTGTTACCGTTTTCGTCGGTGGAAATTCCGTAATCCTCTGCGGTAATAGCAATGTTGTTCATAAGTACAAAGTATGCATCGCTGCCGTCGGGGATAGCATTGAGCTCTGTGATATTATAAATTTCATAGGGAGAAGCTTCTGTTCCCTCACCCTTGAACATTATTTCATCTTCGGGAGCAATTTCAATACCGTCGAAATTCTGATACTGCATAACCTCACGCTGGAATGAGGGTGTGCCGTTTGTAACGGTGTTGGAATTAAACATCTGTGAGAATGTTTCGTCATCCTCGGGAAGAGCTTCAAACACACCGACAACACTTGCACTGTGCTGAGCCTCAAGTGAAAGCTGGGTTGAAACAGCGTTGCCTGCAACCTTCATCTCACCGCTGAGCTCACCGCTCACAACAGCAATAATTCCGCCCTCGGCATATTCGCCCTTGGCTGAACCGCTTGCAACACAATCGGTTACGGTTATTTCGCTTTCGGCAACTGCAACAACCGAAGCAACGTTTTCGCCGCTTACGTCAGCGGCAACTGAGCAACCGTCAATTGTAAGTGCGTCACCGTCTGCAACAGCAACAATGCCTGCAGCATTTTTGCCCTCAATGCTGCATCCGCTGATTGCACAACCGCTGATTTCACCGCCGTTTGAATTTGCAACGCCTGCGATTGCACCTGCACAATCTTCTGCTTTAACGGTTGAATCGTTAACCGAAACGTTTGAAATCTTTGCATCACCGCAAAGCATTGATGCCACTACACCGGCACTCTTTGCACCTGTGATAACAGCTGAGTTGAATACGATGTCGGTGATAACAGCTCCGTCTGAAACAGTTTCAAACAAGCCTGCGTTATCGGCCTCAGCTTCAAGATTGTTGATTGCAAATCCGTTGCCGTTGAGAACACCGCTGAAGCTTTCAACAGGAGTCCAGGGCTCGGAAAGAGTAATGTCATTCATAACGATGAAGTGAGCTGACGGATAAACACCGAGAAGCTTCAATGTGCCCTCATCACTTATTTCATAAGGTGCTTCAGCACTGCCGTCGCCTGTCATACCCTTAACGCTGAGCATATCAACTGCTGTTTCAATACCGCAGGAGTAAGTCATAACAAGCTGTGCACCGTTGTAATCAGTCTTAACTGCAACCACTGCTCCGTCACTGAACGAAACAAGGTCTGCAGGCTGAGATGATGCGTTTTCAAGCGCAAATTCAATGCCGTTAACAGTGAAGCGTGAAGCATCACCCTGAGCGGCGAATGAAAGCTTGAGAGCATCCTTAATCATAACAGGCGCCTTGCCCACAGCAACAAAGTCACCGTTTGCAGGTGCAATGTTGTTAACGTCTGTGAATGACTCTGAGCAATTTGCAAGCTGATATGAGTTAAGCTCAGCTTCACCGAACATATCGGCGCTGTTCTGATAGCTTGAATATATAATGTTTTCCAACTTAACGTCGGAGTTTTCGTTTGCGTAAATTTCTTCTGCGGCATTGCCCGCAACCACGCCTGCAATTTCACCGCTGATTAAGGCAGAAACCACAACGTCCTTAGCGCTGATTGCTCCGTCGGCAACTGCGGCTATGCCTGCGGCAACGTTACCGCTGACCTTTCCGCCTGCGACAGCTTTGGCTACAGTTACACCTGAATCTGCCTTTGCAAAAATTGCACCTGCAAATTCACCGTTCACTGCGGCGAAAGATTTTGTATCAGCAACTGTTGTGTCTGCGCCGTAGCCAACTACAGCACCTGCATAAACTGCTGATTTAACGCTGACACCTTCGCCAAGAGCAACACCTGCAACGGTGGAGTCAACGGCTCTTGCAACCACACCTGCAGCATAAACAACACCGTTGTTGCTTACTGCTTCTGCGGTTGAAACGCTGAGCTTTTCTGCACGGATGTTTATGATTTCACTTGCATTGGCAAATGCAACCACACCTGCAACAGATGCGTTTTCATCAGTTGCGCTGATGTCACCCGAAACAGCTACGTTGCTGATTTCAGAATCGAAAGCCTTAGCGGCAACACCTGCGGCAAGGGTTGAGCCTTCTGCACTGATGTCAATGCTTACATTTTTAATTTCGGCGTTCTTGACTGTGCCGAAAAGTGAAGCTTCATCGGCTTTTACTTCAAGACCGCTGACTGTGTGACCCGCACCGTCAAACACGCCTGTGAAAGGAACTTCGTCTGTTCCGAAGGGGGCAAAGCCGGCACCCTTGTTATAGAAGCTTCCGCCGAAATCGAAGTCAGCTTCTGTGAACATAATATCGTTTGTGAGAACAAAGTGAACGCCCTCACCCATATAATCTCTGATTGCATCGAACTCGTCTGCGTCAGAAATTCTGTAGGGATCTTCTTGTGTGCCTGCACCATTCAAGGTGAGAAGAATATCTGCTTCAACCTCGAAGTGAACATCCAACGAAATTCTGCTGTCAGAAGCGAGGTTATAAGTTGCAACAACTGCACACTGAGCAGACTTGTTGGCAACGATTACAACTGAATTTTCACTGCCTGAAATCACAGAAATTCTGTCTGCAGATTCAGACCTCCAGCCTGCATCGGAATCGAACACAAAGCCGAGCTGGCTTGCCTTTGTGTTAGATGTGTTAACTGTAATTTTGTCGCTAGATGTAATTACACCCTCTAATGAAGATGTCTGAAGCTTGTCAAGGTCAACATATGTGCCGTCACCCTTGGCTGTGCCGTATGCACTAAGCCCAGAAGAGTAGGAAGAGAACACAGCACTCTTAACCGAAGCGGAATTTTCTTCGCTGACAGCACCGATAACAATGCCTGAATTTTCAGCATTTACAGTGTTGATTTCTGCAGCAACAACACAATCGGAAACTGCAATGCCGCTTGATTTTTCACAGAGTACGTTACCGATAATACCGCCTGCATAGTTATAAGCAGTAACCTTACCGCCAACGTTTACATTCTTAATTGATACATCGCTGAAATCAGCACAGCTTACCTTACCGATAACACCGCCTGTGCCCACAGCAACCTTGGTAGATGACTTGTAGCCTTCAACCTCAGCGTATGATGTTGAGCCGAGAACCTCTGCTTCGCCCTGAACATCACCGATGAAGCCGCCGCTTGCCATTGATGAACCGATTAAAGAGCCGCCCATTACAACACTGTCAGCAATCGTAAGTGCTGAGCCGTTTGTAACGATTGCCGCAAATCCGCCTGCAGAAGCTGCTCCTTCGGCGGGAATAACCTTTGCATTGGCCTTGCTGTTTGTAATAACTGCCTTTGTGCCGATGGTCGTAGTGCCGATAAATCCACCTGCAATGTCACCGCTTACAGTTGCTTCAACCTGAGTAGCTTCAATTTTGCCTGCGAAAGCACCTGCAATACCGCCTGCATTCTTGTCGGCAGTAATTTTAGAACCAATTACCTCAACCGAGCTTATCTGAGCCGCATTTGCACTGCCTGCAACACCGCCTGCGTTATTGGTGGCGTCAACTGTTACGGACTTAACCTGTGCATTATTAACAGCACACTTGCCTTCAACAAAGCCGACAACACCGCCTGCATTGTTGTGAGCAGTTACACTTGAATTTTCAATTTTAACATTTGAAACAGTTACATTTTCACCGTTTACGCTACCTGCAAGAGAACCTGCAAAGCTTTCCTGTGATGAAACCTTGCTGTTGCGAACGGTAATATTGTTGATAACTGTATTTGAGTTGAGCTGACCTGCAACAACACCTGCATAAGAGCCTGCAGCTGTAACGTCTACCGAGTCTATAACAAGATTTTTAACTGTTGCCTTTTCAAGAGCACCAAACAAAGCGGCCTTTGAAGTTCCGCCAACAGTGAGGCCGCTGATTGTGTGGCCGCAACCGTCAAACACACCGCTGAAAGCAACAGCAGTTCCGCCCACAGGCTTAAAGCCGGCGAGAGTTGACATATCTATATCGTTGGCAAGCTTAAAGCTTTCGCCGTTGAATTTTTCAATATTGTCGCCTATGAATGCGATGTCAACTGCATAGTAAATTATGTAGTTACCCTGAGCATCCTTTTCAAGTCCGTTAGATACGCCCATTGTTGCGCTGAGACCTGTAGGCTTATGGAGCAAGGTTACCTTGCTGTTGATAACCGTAATAACATCATCAGTTGCTTCAACGGGAAGGTAGAGAACACCGTTTTTAACTGTTATGCCGCTTGTATTCACTTTCAGCTCCTCAGCGTTATAGAGGGCTGTAAAATCATCCGCTGCAACTGAACTGAACAACTCTACATCTGCGGGAAGAGTGATTGAAACAACACTGCCCTTGCCTGAGATGAAGCCCTGCTCACCTGCGTCAAACAACCATCTGGTTGCAACAACGTTATCAAGCTCTGCGGGTGCCGCATATTCATTGTGAGAGCTGATGAAGCAGTTTTCGGCTGTGAATTTGTCTTTATTGCCTGCGCCGATGAGTGCAAAATCAACAACAGAGGATTCAACCGAGCCGAAGCATGAGCCGATTTCACCGTCTGTGTTGGCAATCACCTTACCGATGAATGCCGCACTGTCGGCAACCTTATTTTCATAATCTGATGTAACGGTAACCCTTGCACCGCTTGAAATAATTCTTGCGCCATTGGCATCAACAACTGCAATAAGGCCTGCAACGTTTGACACTTTTTCGTCTGAAACGTGAACAGGAATTTCTGCGTAACAGGAGTTAATAACAGTGTAACCCATAACTCTGTTAAGGAAGGGTGAAACAGAAGATTTTTCTGCAACAAGGCGGACAGCTTCTTCGCTGTCTTCAGGAGCCTCACCCTTAACAAGGCGAACGTTGCACAACTGAGCGGAGCTTGCATCACCGAACATTGCAGTTTTGATTTCACTGCAAAGCTTAACTGTGAGGTTGCTGATTTCACCTGATACGCCGCTGAACAAAGGTGCATCTGCACTAAGAGTATGGCCTGCACCGTTGAGGTGGCCGCTGAAGGGGAATGCGCCCCAGTTTTCGGGCACAAC
Source organism: Clostridia bacterium (assembly GCA_017935265.1). Lineage (GTDB taxonomy): Bacteria > Bacillota > Clostridia > Oscillospirales > Acutalibacteraceae > CAG-488. Next base: position 37,502 of record JAGBHX010000142.1, read on the forward strand.
TACATCGCCGGCGAGCTCAAAGTATGCAAAGGGGGCTACTCTGAGGAATTCCAGCTCTGTTGCATTTTCTATTACAATGGGAGTCTCTGCACTCAGACCGTTGCCCTTGGCGTCTTTTTCAAGGGTAATGAGTGCAACAGACATATCACGGCTTACAACTGTTGCGTTGTTGTAGCCTGCCTTAACTGTGAACTTAGCTGTGTAAGTGAGTTTTGCTGTTTTATTGGCAGAAAGAGCCTTGAGAGTGAGGCTGTTTTCGCCCTTTGTGAGTTCAACGCCTGAGCCTTTAATTGCAACAGATGCCATATCTGTTGCGGCTGAGGAAACTGCACCCCATTCACCGCCCAGGGATGAAAGGCTGACTTTTTTGCTTTGGCCCGCATTGATTGCGATAACTCTCGCGGATGAAATCATATCACCCTGCTTTGAGCCTGACTGATATGCAACAAATCTGCCGCTGATTTCACTTGACCATAGGTTGTTTTCAACAGTTGCTTCGCCCTCACCGATAACGGCACCTCGTGCCCAATCAGCAGGAAGTGAAACAAATGTAACGTTGTTTGTGATTGTTGCGCCTTCTTCTGTACGGCCTGCGATACCGCCTGCAACACCCTTGCCACCCACGGCAC
>JAGBHX010000143.1 GCA_017935265.1 Clostridia bacterium
ACGAAGAAGCAGCTCAGAAATGGCTTGCTAACGGCGCTCAGCCCACAGATACAGTTAAAGACCTCTTCAAGAAGAGCGGTATCGTTAAATAATCTGACTGAGGTATAGTGATGAAAGATTTATTGCTTCAAATCGCTTGCGGACTTGTAAGCAATCCCGATGCAGTAAGTGTTGATGTTGACGAGCCCGACGAAGAGGGCACAGTAGTATATCATCTTCACGTTGCTCAGGAGGATATGGGCAGAGTTATCGGCAAGCAGGGCAGAATTGCAAAAGCAATCAGAATTGTTATGCGTTCAGCCGCCAGCAGAAACGATACAAAGATTTCTGTTGAAATTGAGTAAGATAAGGGGGCTTTAAGCTCCCTTGTTTTTTTGGGTGATAATTATGATTAAAGAATTTCTCGATGTAGGTCAGATAGTGGGTACCCACGGCGTAAGGGGCGAAATGCGCGTCAATCCCCGTTGTGACGGACCTGAATTTATCAAGCAGTTCAAAACTCTTTATTTTGACAAAAAGGGCGAAAAGCCCGTGAAGGTTGTTTCAAGCCGTGTGCACGGAAACCTTGCTCTTGTTAAGCTGGAGGGCGTAGACACTGTTGAAGCTGCAACAGCCCTGCGCAATAAAGTTTTATATATGAAGCGCTCTGATGCAAAAATTCCTGCAGGCTCATATTTTATTGCCGAGCTTACGGATTGCAGGGTTATTGATGCAGATGATGAAGAAAAATGCTACGGCATTCTTTCTGACGTCAGCGAAACAGGTGCAAACGACGTGTGGCACATCAAGGCAGATGACGGCAAGGAATATCTCATTCCTGCAATTCCCCCTGTTGTGATTGATGTCAATGTTGAAACGGGAATAATAAAAATCAGACCGTTGAAAGGAATTTTTGACGATGAGGATTGATATACTCACTCTTTTTCCCGAGATGTGCGAAGCCGTGCTTGGCGAGAGCATAATCGGCAGAGCAAGGGAAAACGGATTGGTGGAAATCAACTGCACCAATATCCGCGATTTTTCCAAGGATAAGCACAACCGCGTGGACGATGCACCTTACGGCGGCGGAATGGGTATGGTTATGCAGACCCAGCCTATTTATGACTGCTATGAGAGCCTTTGTAATGAAATCGGCAAAAAGCCGAAGCTTATTTATATGTCACCTCAGGGCAAGGTTCTCACTCAGGATAAGGTTAAGGAGCTTGCCAAAGAAGAGAATATTGCAATTCTCTGCGGCCACTACGAGGGTATTGACGAAAGAGTAATTGAAGAAATTGTTGACGAAGAAATTTCTATTGGTGACTATGTGCTCACAGGCGGTGAATTGCCGGCTCTTATTCTTGCCGACAGCATTTCGCGAATGCTTCCTGGTGTGCTTGCAAATGAAGAAGCTTTCAGCGAGGAAAGTCATTTTTCTTCGCTTCTTGAATATCCTCAGTACACCCGCCCGCCTGAATGGAGGGGCAAAAAGGTGCCTGATGTGCTTCTTTCGGGGCACCACGGCAACATCGAAAAATGGCGCCGTCAGCAGTCGTTAAAACGCACAAAAGAGCGACGACCCGATATGCTCGAAAATGCTGAGCTTGACAAAAAAGACAAGAAGTTTCTCGAATCTTTAGAAAACGACTGATAAAAAATAGTAAACATGCAAAAAATTAGACAAATAGTGTTGTAATTTTGCACAAATCAAAGGTTTAAAAAAATGTTACATTTGGAGTCACCGCTGAATTATTTAAAACTAATTATCTTTGCATTGACGAGAACAAGTTTTGTGTTATAATATGTACTAAGGATTTAAGTTGAAACTTATATTTGATTGGAGATAAAATTATGTTTGTTAAAGATGTAGTGATTCAGAATCAGGTAGGTCTTCATGCCCGCCCTGCAACATTTTTTATTCAGAAAGCTAATGAGTTCAAATCATCTATCTGGGTAGAAAAAGAAGAAAGAAGAGTTAACGCTAAGAGTCTTCTCGGTGTTCTTTCTCTCGGTATTATGGGTGGCACTCAGATTCGCATCATCGCAGGCGGTGCTGATGAAGAGCAGGCAGTTGAAGAGCTTGTTAAGCTCGTAAGCTCAGGCTTTGCTGAATAATCAAACATTACGGCACAGGTTGACCTGTGCCGAATTTTTTTATCGGAGGTGATTGTTCTTGACTTTGCAGGAATTGAGAAAAAAATCAATGGCTCTGCCCAAAAATCCGGGTGTTTACCTGATGAAAAACAGCAAAAATGAAATAATATATGTGGGCAAGGCAAAGGCTCTTAAAAACCGCGTGAGCACTTATTTCGGCTCGCAGAACAATCATTCCGTCAAGGTGCGCAAAATGGTGGAAAATGTCCACGATTTTGATTATATCCTCACCGACAGTGAGTTTGAAGCCCTTGTGCTTGAATGCAGCCTTATTAAACAGCATTCACCGAAATATAACATTCTTCTCAAGGATGATAAGGGCTACAGCTACATCAAGGTCACAAAAGGGGAGTGGCCCAAAATTTCGGCGGTTTTGCAAAAAGAGGAGGACGACGCAAGGTATATCGGCCCTTACACAGGCTCCTTCAGTGTGCGTAATTCCGTTGATGAGGCGCTGAAAATATTTCAGCTTCCCCGTTGTAATAAATCCTTTCCTAAAGAAATAGGAAAAAGCCGTCCCTGCCTCAATTATTTTATCAAGCAATGTATGGCTCCGTGCAACGGCAAGGTGAGCAGGGAAGAATATAATCAGGCTGTGAATGAGGCTCTTCGTTTTTTGCAGGGTGACAGTGCGGACGTGCTGGCTGATTTGAAAAATAAAATGAACGAGGCGGCAGAAAATCTTGATTTTGAGCTTGCCGCAAGACTGCGCGACAAAATCCGTTCCATTGAAAAAACATCGGAAAAGCAGAAGGTGGTCAGTGAAGATAACCGTCCCCGTGACGTTTTTGCAATTTCGCAGACAAACGAAAAATCCTGCCTTTGTATTCTTCGCTTTGATTCAGGCAGACTGCGTGAGAGCAAGTATTTTATTCTTCCGTTTTTTGAATCTCTGCCCTCTGCCCGCCGTGAAATGGTGGCGCAGTTTTATTCAGGCGGTGCAAAGGTGCCGTCGCAGATTCTTCTTGACGGAGAAATTGAAGATAAAGAGCTTCTTGAACAGTGGCTTACTACTCTTTCGGGTAAAAAGGCAGAGCTGTTTGTTCCGCAGAAGGGCAAATATGCTCAGACGGTGCAGATGTGCAAAAACAATGCCGCCGAAAAGCTGGCTCAGTCTATGGGCAGAATCGGCGGAGTTACCGCCGCCCTTGACGAGCTTTCGCAGCTTCTGGGTCTGAGCAAGCCGCCCGAATTTATTGAATCCTACGACATTTCTCACACCGCAGGCAGTGACAACGTTGCGGGTATGGTGGTTTTCAAAAACGGACTGCCTTATAAAAAATCCTACCGTCGGTTCAGCATCAAGGGCTTTTCGGGGCAGGATGACTACGGCTCAATGGCTGAGGTTATTTCAAGGCGGCTTAATGAATATCAGCTAAATGAAGGATCAGGCGAAGGCTTCGGACGGTTGCCCGATTTGATTCTCCTCGACGGCGGCAAGGGTCAGGTGAATGCGGTGAAGCCCATTATCGAGGCTTTCGGCTATGACATTCCCGTTTTCGGTATGGTCAAGGACTCTGCCCACCGCACAAGGGCAATAGCCACAGACGGCGGCGAAATCGCTATAAACTCAAAGCGTCAGGCTTTCACTCTTGTTTCAGGCATTCAGGAGGAGGTGCACCGCTATTCCGTGGCGTATCACAGAGCGAAGCATAAAAAGTCCTCCCTCGGCTCATCTCTGACGGAGATTGACGGTGTGGGCGAAAAGAAGGCAAAGGCCCTGATGAAAACCTTCAAAACCGTTACCGCCGTTAAAAATGCAAGCGTTGAGGAGCTTTGCCGGGCTGAAGGTATAAACAAGGTCATAGCTGAGAAGATTTATAACCATTTTCATAAAAACTTGACAATTTGACAATAAAATGTAATAATATTCAGACGAGATATTTTTTGGAGGCAGAAATGAGAGTTATAACAGGTACAGCCCGTGGCAGAAATCTTTTGACCCTTCCCGGTGAA
>JAGBHX010000144.1 GCA_017935265.1 Clostridia bacterium
GATGCCATATCTGTTGCGGCTGAGGAAACTGCACCCCATTCACCGCCCAGGGATGAAAGGCTGACTTTTTTGCTTTGGCCCGCATTGATTGCGATAACTCTTGCGGATGAAATCATATCGCCCTGCTTTGAGCCTGACTGATATGCAACAAATCTGCCGCTGATTTCACTTGACCAAAGGTTGTTTTCAACAGCTGCTTCGCCCTCACCGATAACGGCACCTCGTGCCCAATCAGCAGGAAGTGAAACAAATGCAACATTGTTTGTGATTGTTGCGCCTTCTTCTGCACGGCCTGCGATACCGCCTGCAACACCCTTGCCACCCACGGCACCTGTTGCCACACAACTGTTAACAGTTGAATCTTTTGCGCTCACGCCTGCAATTCCGCCGTAAACACCGCCATCAACAAAGGCAGAAATTTCATTTGCAGAGCAGGAAATAATCTTGCCGTTGTTTGTGCCGGCTACCGCACCGGAGATGCCGCCGCTTACGATAACAGCGTTTGATTTTGTAACGGCACTCTTACCGTCGTATGCACCGTTTACAGAGCAGTTGCTGATTTCGCCTGCGTTGATACCTGCAACTCCGCCTGCCTGCTGAGCAAATGCTACCGAAACGGGAGAAACTGCGCAATCTTTAATCTTAGAATTGTTGATACCTGCAACCGCACCGATTGATGAAGTTACTTTTGTTTCTGATGTTACAACAGACACACCTGCTGCCTTAACAGAACTGATTGCTCCGTTATTGATGCCTGCAACACCGCCTGCAGCATTAACGGCGCAAGAAGCATTAACCTTGATGTTATTTAATGTAAGGTCTGCTACACGACCGTTGTTGACGGCAACAGCTCCGCCCGCAACAGCATTTGTCAAAGCAGACTTAATGCTGAGGGTTACACCGCTGAGGGTTGAATTTCTGAAAGTACCGTCATTGACGAGAACGAAAGCAGAAGCGTTTGATGCTTTTTCGTTTTTAACGGTGATGTCAAAGCCTTCTGCAACAAGGTTTTTAACTGTTGAGTTCTTACTTATGTAGCCGAAAAGTGCCGCATTTTCAAGCTCAGATGATGCCACATTAAGACCGAAAATCTTATATCCGCAGCCGTTGAGGTTGAACCAAACACTCTTGGGTGTTGCATCACTGAGAGTTTTGTTGAGTGAAATTATTGTGCCGGGAGTTACGTCATTCTTCGCCAAATCAGATGCAGTTACACCTGAAAGGTCAATGTCCGCAACAAGGCTGAAGTTCTTATCCTGCTTTGTTGAGTCATTGATAATTTCCTGCATAAGGAACAAATCGTCAACATCAGCAATTTTGTAGGGTCTTTCTGCGGTACCGTCACCCTCAAGGGTGTGCACCTCAATAGCACCGCCGTCTTCAACAACATTTTCCTGTGTGTCCGGCTGAGCCTGAGTTTCACCTGCAACAGTTGATGAATCGGAAACAGACTGTGAACCGGCGGTATTCTCTTGTGTAGCGAAAACCGTATAGATACCCGATGAGGACAGCAATACTGCTATACTCAGTATCAATACCAGTACCCTTTCTGTTACTCGTTTTTTCATCAAACTAACCTCCACGATGACTGTTTGCTATGCCCGTTTACTGTTGCTTAATCGGGCTTGATTTCAGCTTTCTTAGCTTTTTCTTTGGCTAATTTAGCTGCCTTTTCTCTTGCTATTTTTTCTTTCTCCTTGGCTTTGGCTTTAGCGATGCGCTCCTTTTCAAGCAGCTTTGCTTTTTCACGGGCGATACGCTCTTTTTCCTTAGCCTTTTCTTTGGCAATGCGTTCTTTTTCTAACTGCTTTGCCTTCTCTTTGGCAATGCGCTCTTTTTCTTTTGCTTTTGCCTTTTCTATGCGCTCTTTTTCAAGCAACTTTGCCTTTTCACGGGCAATCTTTTCACGCTCTTTGGCCTTTTCCTTGGAAATTCTGTCTCTTTCAGCCTGAAGCTCTTTTTCTTTGGCCAGGCGTTCCTTCTCCTTGGCCTTAGCTTTGGCAGAACGCTCCAGCTCAAGAGCCTTAGCTTTTTCACGGGCAAGACGTTCCTTTTCCTTAGCCTTTTCACGAGCGATACGCTCCTTCTCAGCCTGTGCGGCCTTTTCGCGGGCGATGCGCTCTTTTTCTTTTGCTTTTTCTTTTTCAAGGCGTTCAAGCTGAAGTGCCTTCGCCTTCTCACGGGCAAGACGTTCCTTTTCCTTGGCCTTTTCACGAGCGATACGCTCCTTCTCAGCCTGTGCGGCTTTTTCGCGGGCGATACGCTCTTTTTCTTTTGCCTTTTCTTTAGCTATGCGGTCTTTTTCAAGCTGTTTTGCTTTTTCGCGCTTAGCTTTTTCCTTTTCCTTGCGGGCACGTTCAAGCTGCTCTGCCTTTTCTTTGGCAATGCGTGCTCTCTCCTGCTCTCTGGCAATTCTGGCCTGCTCCTTCTCTTTGGCAAGCTGAGCAAGGCGTTCTTCGCGCTCTTTTGCAAGACGAGCTCTCTCTTTTTCCTTGCGGGCACGCTCCTTGGCAAGAGCCGCCTCCTTCTCCTTCTGAGCCTTGAGTCGGGCCTTCTCCTTGGCAATACGCTCTTTTTCCTTGGCCTTTTCGCGGGCAATTCTTGCTTTTTCTCTTGCAATTCTGCGGCGCTCCATTTCCTTTTCGTGAGCGATTTTAGCCTTGATTTTATCTTCGATAGCTTTTTTACGGGCATTTTCCTGAGCCAATGCACGGTCAATAGCTTCTTTGATCTTCTTTTCGCCGGCAATCTTTTTGCGGCTGATACGCTTAACTTCATCAACAAAGATCTTTTTGATTTCGATTTCGTTCATATCGTAATCAATAACCAATTCCTCTGCCAATCGTTTAAGCATTTTGGGCTTGATTTTTCTTGATTTTGCTTTTTTGGCTAATGCATCCTGAGAAATGGTGTTGTTCTTCAGAAGCATATAGTTGGTGGCAATCATCTGATTGAGATGCTCTTTATATTCATCGCTTACCATTTCGTTGGATTCGTGAGCAATAATCTCATAACCAACGTCGCGATAAGACTGAATAAACTGCCACAGCTTGAGACAAGCTCTGAAATTCGGGTTCTTCTGAATGGCGTTAGTTCTCATAATGGGAGGACGGACCGGCGCACAACCGTGAAGCTCTTTCATAAAGCCCGAATGAGCGTATTCATTGATAATTTTTTTGATTCTTTCAATTCGCTGGAAAGCAGAAGCATTTTCACCGTCAAGAGTTGCATTATCTTCAAGGTCGTTACCGCCTGACTGAGCAGAAACCTCTAACTGATAGTGGATTTTTTCCTTTCCGCGGGTAACGTCACTTTCCATTTTAAGAGATGCCATATTCTCGTCATCCGAGAGGCTGAAAAGAACATTGTATCTCACGTCAATAAATCTGATAAGGTTTTACATAAGAGTATATACAAAACGGTTTTCATAAACCTCAAAGCTCTCTTCACGGAAAACGTTGAGAATTTCATTGGGAGTAACTGTGTCACCCTCAACCTTAGCAATCATATTTGTGTGCTGGGCAAGATGGCGCACCGACTCAGCCGTAATCTTCTTCGCTCTTTCAATCGGAACAATTTCTTCTTCCTGAACGATGAACTTACGGGGAACACGGATGATATTGTCAAGAGGAATAATACAGGCCTCAATTTCTTCAACCCATGTTAAATCTATTTTCTTTTCGAAATATCTGTTGAACAGTGAGTAGCTGGTCTTACCGCGGTCGATAATGTCGCCCATTGTTTCATAGAACTGATTATCTGTGGTAAGGGCAGCCATACTGTCTTTATATTCCAAAAATAATTCAAGATATGATTTATCCATCTGACCTTTTGCCCCTTTTTGGTGAATTTACTAAGGCTTACATAAGCTTCTGGAGTCTGAGAAGATATTCCTTAGATTCCATCATATTTGACTTACCGAAATGCTTGTTAAGGTAAGTGATAAGTCCGTCAATTTCATCACGGATGAATGAAAGGTTCAAGCTTTCAAACTTACGGAGAATTTTGTGGCAAAGAACGAAGTCGATACCGTCGATTTCTGTTCCGCCGCAGCCAACATAAGCAGGAACGAATTCCTTAAGCTGCTTAACAATACGGTTACCGAAAGCAAGACGGAAATGCTCAATAACATAGTCATCAAGCTCCTCAAGCTTGCGAAGGTTTTCATCGGAAACCTTATATTTTTCCTGACATTCCTTGAACATACCCTCAAGGTGCTTGTAGCTCAAAGGAAGCCATTCAGTGTAGGGAGCATCAAATGCTTTACCCTTACTGTTGATATCAATGGGAATTGCACGGTCATAAACCTTATCGGAAACGGCGAAGGTAGAGTCGTCGTTGTTGATTGTGCCGATATACCACATATTTTCAGGAAGCTTAAGCTTACCGTCGAAAAGATGCTTGGGGTCAGTGGGCCATACGCTGGGAACAAGAGATACAACCCATTCTTCTCTTGTCGGCATTTCGAGGATTGAAAGAAGCTCGGCGAAGTAATACTCAACACGGGCGATGTTCATTTCGTCGAGAACAGTGATGTAGATTTCTTCCTTATAAGTTGCTTCATACATCTTCTTGAGAACTTCAGTTTCGTTGAATCTCTTTGTGAATTCGTTGAAGTAACCGAAAATTTCAGTACGGTCACGCCAGGAAGGCTGAACTGAAGCGATGATTGCAGGGTTTCTTAAGAATTTACCCCAGGCGTAAGCAAGAGATGTTTTACCTGTACCTGAAATACCCTGAAGGATAATAAGTCTTGTGGTTGCAAAAGATGCAATAAAAAGACGGATGAGCTTTGGCTCATAGTAAAGATGAAGCTGTGAACAAGCAAAATTGCGGAATCTGTCACAGATTTCGGGAAGTGTGATTTCGTTATCAAACTCAGGAGCAACGTAATTTTCGATTTCGATGTCAACCTGAGTACATTTGTAGAATCGGCTGTAGTCGTCGGCTGTTTTGTCAACCTCGTCAGACTTCTCTTCCTCTTCTTTCTTTTCCTCATACTCCTCGTAGGGGCTCTCACCGGGCTTGAGACCAAGCTGTGAAACCTTCATAGCAAGAATTCTTTCTTTCTCTGAAGAGAGCTTGATGATTTCACGGTTGAGATTGCCTACCTCGTTGAGAAGCTCTTCCTGGTCAACGATTGTCTTGCGAACTCTGATGTATTTTTTAACAAGAATTACTATCAATATGACAATAACTGCAAGAATAGCAACCGTTGCAACTACTGTAAGGATTGCAATAATCCAATCCACGGCAGTGAAGCTGGCTGAATTTGCCTTGAAAATGTTTATGTAAGCAGGGATATTGAACATATTCACTATGCCAATTCCGATGCCCTTGAAAATACCGAACAAGCCCTGAATAAAGAACTGATTCAGAAACTCGGATATAAAGGTTGTAACTGCTGTCATTTTTGGTCACCCTCTTAATGATTTATATAAATATGTGAATGTTAATCAGTTTTCTGAGCCGTTATCGGAGCCGCCGGACTTTTTCTCAGCTTCCTGCTGAGCAAGGTACTCTTCAATAGCCTGACGCTTAACGTCATCGGAAATCTTTTCAGCTTTTGCTGTCATAAACATAGCAATAAGCTTGTATACCTGCCAGATGAAGAAGAGAGCCAAGGGAATGATTACGCAAATCATAAAGCCGAGCTGACTCTGGAGAAAATCAAGAGCATTACCGAAGCCGCTGATGGTGAGACCCTTCACGTAATTGCCGCTTTCGTCAACACCGGCACCAATCTGCCTTGCAACGATGTCATCGGGATAAACCTTCTGATTATCCTCTGTTTCCATCGCGTCACCCTTTGTTACGTAATAATAAACAGAACCGTCATTATTAAGCTGAACATCGAGAATTCTATGGGTGTTAAAGCCTTTTACGGTATTACCGGCACCATCCTGCATAAGGGTATAAAAGGTGATAACATCACCGACTTTAAGCTCCTCCTGAGGATTTATTACCTCTTTTGCAATAATAAGGTCGCCCTTTCCGATTGTGGGGCTCATTGAATCTGTCTGAACCGAGAACGGTGTATAACCCGCTACATTACCTATACCTGTTTCAGAGCTTTTGGACGTGAAGGTCATTACCGTTATGGCAATTGCCACAACTATAAGAATAACCAGCAAAACGTCCGAAATAACGCCTAAAATACTTTTACCTTTCTGTTCCATTTAACATTCACCTCATATTATAGTTGCTGACTGAAAAAGTCATTTACAGGCATTTTAGCAAATATCTGTAAATCGCTCTTTCAGGGAGGGATAAGAGGAACGGCGCCTTCCGACGACACCGTTCCTTAAACGGCGAGGTTCCGGCGGAGCAGAGCAACTACTCCGCCGTATAACTAAATTAAATTATGTTTTGATTAAGTTAAAACCGCATAATCCGAATGGATTAGTCGATTGTGAACTTAAGGTTTGCAGTAAGAGCTGCACCTGCAACTGAGTTCAAGCAGTCAACGTCCTGACCTTCAACCCAGATGTAAACTCTAACCTTTGTGATGCCGGCGCTAAGGTTAAATGACTTTGCTGAAGCATCTGTCTTATCTGTAACCAATGTTCCCTGTACGGTGTTAATATTACCGGCAGCTGCAACAACACCACCATATGTCTCTACATTTGTAAATGTAGAAGTCAAAGGTTTCGTTTCCTTTGCTCCAGCAGTCAAACCTGCAGCAATAGCATCATCAGAGCGATTCAATGAGTCAACTTCATATACAACGTTCTTTGTACCAGCTGCAAATGCGTTGAGTCCCTGTGCGGTCACAGCATCAGTTCCTATAGATACTGTTCCAAGGGGGGTAAATGCAACTCTAAGAGCTGAAAGAATCTTTGAATTGCTGTTGTCAGTAAATGTAGATGTGCCAAAGTAAACTGTTTGAGCCTCTGCAACCTTAAAGAAAAGGTCGAAAGCAATAAGACCTGCAGCATCCTGGCTGTCTTTGCTCTGAGTAACAGCTGTTGCAGTAGCACGACCTGAATCGTTCAAAGCGGCTTTGAAGAAGTTGGCATAACCAGTAGAAGAGTTAGCAGCTCTGAAAGCAGATGAAACAGGGATCAAATCTGCAGGATAAAGGTTGTTATTACCTTCATAAGCGTCATAACGGCTTGTTGTTGCGTCGTCATTGTCAAAAATTTCATCAACGGTAAGGCTTGCTGTCCATGCTGAAGCATTAGCTGAAATCTGGATACCTTCAGGAGATGAAACTGTGAGGTCCATAGACTCAACTGAAGCTTCTTTACTCATGGAGAACCAAGCGAACGTTGAAGATGTGAGAACGATAGCTGAAACGATAAGCATAGCAATCGCTGACACAAACGCACGTTTTTTGATTGTCTTTTTCATATCTTTACCTCCATAAAGATTTCGCATGCCTTGGCGACCGTTAACCCGTCGCCAAATCATTCGTTTAATTTATATCCTGTGTGTTGAATTTTTTTGAATCGGAATCAAGGAAAAGTGTTTGCCCAGGGTTAGTCAAAGGTTGCTCCTTTTCACTCCTCCTACGCAGCCTCGCCGCTGTCATCAAGTGTTTCAATGAGCTTTAAGTCCATAGAAAACTTGATCTCTCCCTCAAGAATATCATCAACACACTCGGGATCGTCACCTTCGAACCAGATGGCCACCGTAAAACGGTCAACCGCTCCTGCCTCGAAATCCTCGTTAGTGAAGCCGGCAACCTGCCTGCTGCTAACAAAGTTTTTGTCAGCGTACGCTTCAAGCACGCTGGTGCTGCCGAGAGTAGGCTTTGCAAACACTGTTGACTCGCCGTTGTGCGTTACCATAACGCGGACAGCCTCGTCTGCGCCCTGAGTAGCACTTTCAACGTTGAGCTTTGCGGTGTAGCCCGCTTTCTCGGTGCCTGTGTTTTTAACATAAAATGAATATGTAAAATAATACATTCCGTCTTCCGTAAGGAAATTATGAGAACCGTCGTAATCATTTATATCTGCGGGAAGAAGAGGATATGTACCCTCGCGCATATTTTCAAATGCACTGCCTTCGAGAATTCTTGCAGGATTGCTGAAATCAGGTGTCTCGCTGATTGCGATACCTGCATTGAAGGCATCTGCGTTCGTTGTAACGGTGAAATTACCGTTGCTGATATATGTGGTGCAGGCAAACAAGCCAAAGAGGAAAAGCAACAGTATAATAAGTATAATAGTAAGAATTCTGATAAGTGCCTCTCTCTTATTGAGCTTTTTGGAGCTTGTTTTTACCGAATATTTGCCCATATTATCATTAGCGGCAGATGTCGGCTGTGCATCTTTTTTGTTTTTCTTTGCCAATGCAACCCGCTCCTTTCTTACACGATTGATTTCTCGTTTCCGGGCTTACCGTAAAACGGGCCCTTAAGCTGGTCAACACCAAGCTTTTTGAGAAGCTCTGCTTTCTCAGCAGTGTCAATGCCGTCAACTCTGGTTTCAACCTCAATCTTTTTAGCAAAATCAATAAGACCCTGAACCATATTCTGTGTTCGTTCGCTTTCCATGATGTCTTCAATGATTGAAGCGTGAATACCTATGTAGTCAACATCATAATGGCTGAGGTTACTCAGGGATGTATACTCAAGACCCAAATCGTCAATTGAAACCTTAAAGCCAAGCTCACGGCAGGCCTTAATGTTTGCAAGAATCTGCTCCTTGTCGGCCTCAAGAATGCTCTGAGTAATATTGAAGCAGAACCTGTCGGGCTTGATGCCGCGCTTATCAAGGATTTTCATAACCTGAGGAACAAAGTTCTTTTTGCAGATATGCTTAACAGAAACCCATACAATGAATGAATTGATGTCGGCCTCTCTTTCTTCGCAACGCTTGATAACGTCACAGCACTCTTCAATAGCCCAGAGACCCAACTGACAAATCTGACTTGATTTCTCGGCAATCGGAATAAAAATATCCGGCAGGATAACACCAACGGTCTTGTCGTTGATTCTCATGGAAATTTCATAATCTATCGCCATATTAAGGTGAATGTCAAACACCGGCTGGAAAGAAAGCTCAATCGGTCTGAGTCTTCCTGTTCCGTTGGATTTTTTCTGTTCCATAAGCTACCCTCTCTGCCTGAAATTTAAGAATGTGTAAAAGTGTTAGTGAAAATGCACTTCTCTGTGTAAAATAACTGTGCACTCACCACAAAGGGCGCACTTGCCCTATTTACGCTTCTATACTTATAGTACACTTTACCACTTTTTTATGCAAATTGTCAAGGGATTTGGAGATAATTTTTCTGAAAAAAGAATTTTTTAAAGATTTATTTTTAAAACAAAAATCGGCAGAAAGGCCGCAACCCTTCTGCCGTTGAATTATAATTCTTTTTCAGGAATATACGCTACCAGATCTGAGCCGTCTTTAAAAATAAACTGAACGAATTTTCCGTTATCGCCGCTGTAAGAACAATAGCTTCTGTATGAATTAAAGTACTTTTCAATCAGCTTTCTGTCCGTGATACCCTCAACGTCTGAAAACGCAAATCCCGAATCGCCTTGAATATTTTCTCTGCCGCCAAAAACATCTTTAACATACTCCGCAGTAAGATAGCTCACCGCCACAGACTTTTCCCGACGTAGTCCGATTGTAACCGTCTTGTTCTCCTGTGCAACGAGTTTAACCTCTGCCACATCGTCTGCCGTGAGATTGTTGAACTCGATTCCGTGTCTTGTTAAAAACTCCACCGTCTTTTTCATTGATTTGTAAACGGGAATGTTATCCATAGTCGGTCCGTCATACTCTTCCGCATCACCCTTTCTCACCCTGATATGATATAAGGCCTGCTCTTTCGGATAGAATATTTCATCGGGCGTCAACGCAATCAATTCCTCAGCAAAGACCATCCTGAATTCCTTCATCTCTTCCGGGCTCACTTTTTCGCTGAGCTTAACGCTGTCATTGAGAGTTTTTGAGTAAACATATATTTCGCCGGTATTATGCTTCTCTTTATAGTAAATGTAATCGCATTTCCAGCCGATTTCCGTTTCTTCAATCTGAGTAGTTTCCGGTGTAACTTCGGGGATTTTCTCCCACTCTTTGTCATAGTCAAAATCCCAATCAGTGAAAGAATCCTTAATCAATCCGTCATACCATTTTGTGTTCACCACGTTGTGTGAAGCCTGTGCTCCTTCAAGAGAAACATTTTTATAAAACCTGGCAATATATCTGCCGCTTTTCATTTTATACACAAAGCAAACGGAATCGTCGCCCTTGTCAAGTCCGTCAACCACTTTATGGTGAATTGAAACAACGGTGTTTATATCATCCTTGTCCGTCATAGGACCGTAAACCTTTGAGGACTCTCTTGTTATTCTTCGGCTTTCATCAAGTGCCATAATAAATTCCACGCTTGACGGACAAATGCCTGCATATTCAATTTCTTCGGGGTCGGGCACTTTTGAAAAATAACCGAATATTCCCGTTACAAGCGTAACTGTTGTTGCAAGGGTTGCTACCGTCACAACCGCCGTGTCCTTCAGGCTCGCAACAAAATCCGCCTTGTTTCTGTAAACAATTGCCGTTATACCAATGTAAATCATTGCAGGCACTATTGTGGTAATAATACAGCCGACGGTTTTGTTGACAGACGCGAAATTGCTCATCAGCATAAATGAGACTGCCGCAATCACACCGCACACAAATCTCACTGCCTTTTTATTTGCGCCCACTGCTCCTGCAATTTCAGCTTTTCTTTTTTTAATCAGCTTCGGCACAAGGCAAAGAACAATAGCCGCAATCAACAACCAAACAATCACTGTCAGATAATCAAATCCGCCAAGAGTATATGCTTCACCGTCTACATATTTGTAGCCCACAGGAGGAGTGGAATTGAGATATTCCAATGGATTTAGCCTTCTTGTGTATGATGCAAAGGTTCGGCAGAAACCGCCAAAATCGTAGAACATTTCGTAGTCTGACATCGCCGCACCGTTGACAAACTTACTTATGGCAACACCCGCCGTGTATATCAACGCCGTGGGTGCAAGGAGTGCTGTTGCGGTACAAACTCCGCTTTCAATGAAATTGCCCACGCTCACGGTGAAGAGGCTTGCCACGGCAAAGCCTAACAGCATATTGCCGAAATAAACAAGCGCATAAAACACACTCGCCTTAATAATCCCCGGCTCAACCGTAAAATATATGCTGTTTAAAATAATTGCAGCAATAAACGGAATTATTGAAGCCAACGCAATATATACGGTTGAAGAAATAATTCTGTTTTTAACAAGCTGTTTTCTGTTTATACCCATTGAAAGGTAGACGTTGCTCATTTTAACCGAGGTTAAAAATCTGAAAGAAAACAGCCCTGCCAGTGCGCCGAAAGCAGCATAGATATATTGGTATATGATGTATGTTTCATAAGTGTCACTTCCGAATATTTTATAAACGTATTCATCACCGTGCAGATTTTTGTCAATCGTTGAAAACAGCGACAGCAAAAACAATCCGCAGGCAATCAAGGGGAACAAAAAGCCTGATTTAAAACATCTTTTTAAATCGTACCTTGCGGCGTAATCAGCCGAAGATTTGCTGTAAATCATAACTCTTATCCTCCATTTCGCTTAAAAATACCTCTTCAAGTGTCATCGGAATTTCATCCACAGAAGCAATGGGCATAAGTGCCACGGCTTTGCGCACCTTTTCAAGGTTTTCCTTTCCCATAACGGTGAAGAAAACCGCGTTACCCTTAACTTCAAGCTCTTTTAGGGGCAAAGCTTCAAAAGCCCCTTTGCTCACAGGCTGAGAGAGAAGAAGCCTGAATTTTTTGTTTTCTTCGGGAATGTCGTCAATAGAGCAGTCAAGGCTCATTTTTTTGCCGTTAATCAGTCCCACATGGTCGCAAAGGTTTGCAAGCTCCGAAAGGCTGTGGCTTGAAATAATAACGGAGCATTCACTCTCTGCCATATATTCAAGAAACAGGGTTTTGCAGATTTCTTTTTTCTGGGGGTCAAGTCCGTCAAAGACCTCGTCAAGGAGCATAAACCTTGGCCTTGAAGCCAGAGCAAATGCAATCTCGGCCTGCCGCTTCATTCCCTTTGAAAAGCTTCTCAGTCTTGCCTTTTTGTCAAGGCTGAAAATGCTGAGAATTTTTTCAAAAAGCTTCATATCAAAGCTTTCATACATCCCGCTGTAAAACCTTGCCATTCCCTCTACGGTTGAGTTGCCCATAAAGTACATATCGTCGGGGATATAAAACAGTCCTGTTCTGATTTCGCTGTTATCATAAGCATTTTCGCCGTCAAGGAGCACCTTACCCCCATCGGGTCGGTACATTCCCGATGCCGTTTTGAGAAGTGTTGTTTTACCGGCACCGTTGTAGCCGATAAGTCCGTAGATAGACGAATTTTCAACGGTGAAAGAAATATTATCCACCGCCGTAAAGCTGCCGAATTTTTTGGTAACTGATTTTACCTCAATCATTTAATTCACCTGCTTTAGGTCAAATATTTCGTCAACAGCTGAATTGATTTCACTTTTTGTAAGACCTTTTGAAACAGCAGAATGTAACGCAACCTTCAAGTCCTGCATTGCCTCCTGCTTTACTGTTTCATTGGCATTGTAGAATGGGCTGATAAAAACCCCTCTGCCCTGAGCGGAATAAACTATTCCCTTTGCCTCCAGCTCCTGAAAAGCTCTTTTCACCGTGTTGACGTTTAATTTCAGCTCGCTTGCCAGCGCACGGATTGAGGGCAATTTATCGTCGGGCTTATAAACTCCGGAATTAACAAGCCAGATAATCTGCTCTTCAATCTGTTCATACACGGGCACACGGCTGTGCATATCAATGGATATCACTTTTATTCTCCTCACTTTTTATTTTTGCGCAAAAACATCTGTGCAATAACTGTGCTATCACTGATGTTACAGTTAGAATATCACACTATCCCACTCTTGTCAACAATCTTTATGAGATTTTTATATTTTTTAAATTATCTGTTGACATTCACCTTAGGTGAAATATTATTATAGTGGTGAAAGAAGGTGTTTTGCATTGAAAATTAAAGAAGTAATTGAAAAAACAGAACTCACCGACCGAGCAATAAGGCTTTATATTGACGAAGGTCTGGTTAAACCAAATATAGAAGAATCCTACAGCGGAAGAAAAAACATTGATTTTTCTGACGATGATGTTAAGCGTCTGAACAATGTTGCCCTTCTTCGCAAAGCGGGGTTTTCTATTGCAGACATTAAAAGTATAATCGAAAACAAAGAAACAGCAAAGGATATTATTGAAACCTTTATTCAGCAAACGGAACAAAACATAATCCACAACACTCAAGTTGTTGAAAAGCTGAAAAGCATTTCCTTTGATGAAGAAATAAGCCTTGAAACAATATGTAATTCTCTTTCAGAAACAGTAAAAGAAACCGCCGTTCCCAAAGAAGATTTAAAACCGAAAGCCTCCTTGGAAGCAATCAGAAAATTCTGCTTGGGTTTCGGAATTTTCGGAATGGTTGTTTCCGTCTGCGGAATGGTGGTATTTATTATATTATGTAAAATTTGTTTTATACAGCTTGATTTAAAACAATTTATATCTGTTTCCTGGCCTGCAATTAGCACGATAATTGTTATGTTTGCGCTGACTTTGGCTATTACCTTGCTAAACAGAAAATCCGGGCTTCAAAAAAAGAAATATAAGACAAAAATGATAACCTCTTCGGTTTTGTTTTTGATTTTAATTCCTCTTAGCGTTTGCTCTTTCTATTTGTGTATTCTTACATCACTCTTCAATTATTCTCTTACATACGATATTGATGATTATCTCGTTCTTGACTCCTGGATTGATGAAGATTTCGGTACAGAAATTGATGCAGTGTTCCCTGATGAAATTCCGCAATCCGCAATAAAAAACCCTGACAGATATTTTGACAATGGTATTCCTCTGACGACAAAATACTATTATACACATACGTATGTACTTGACCCCGACTTCGATTTGATTGCAGAATGGATTTTGCCGAAAGAAGAATATGAGCTTGCAAAAAAAGAAATCACCGCTTCTGTTAAACACACAGAAAAAAGAGGAGATTGGGTGCTCAACTACTATGCAGACACACAAGAGCCTGAAGATTGGGATGATGCTCATTATTGGTTTTTAATTTTTGCTTATAACGACAGCACCCGACAGGTCAGGTATATAGCCGCCTATGCTATAGACTCTTTCCCCGAAGGACCGTATTACCTTTCTCTTGATTGGTAATAACACAGAAAAAACACCCTCATCACGAGAGTGTTTTTTACGTTTTATTCGTTTTTTGACGGACACCCAATGGGCGCCCCTACCTGCTGAAATGTGTTTACCCAAATTTTATTCCCGTTTTTTCTCTGATAATTTTCATTGCTTTGCTCACGGCCAGGGTGAGGTCGTTTATGCTTTCAAGCTCCTGTTTTGCTTCGGGATTTATAATGTAATTATAAAAGCTCTGCGCTTCGTATGACATCAGCACGTGCTTTTCGGTGTCGGGGGTGAGCGCAGTTTCATTGCCGTCGTTGTCAAAATAACTCACGTTCACGAGCTTTGAAATTGAGGGGGTGGAAATTGTTCCGTTGTCGCCGAAAATCTGCGACCCGAAGCGGCTCTGTTCAACCTTTGAAAAAGTGAGCGTTACCTGCTTGTCTTCATAATCAAAAACAGTTGTTCCGTAGCCGTCTGCACCCGTTGAAAGAAAGCCTGCGGCGGAAGTGATTTTCTTCGGCTCGCCGAACAAATCAAGAGCAGGATAAACGCAGTAAATTCCCAAATCCATAAGGCAGCCCGTGGCAAACTTCGGATTAAAAATGTTGGGCAGCTCCCCTCTTTTAAGGGCAGGATATTTTGATGAAAGCTGGCTGAAATCAAAGTGCGCCGTTGTGATTTCACCAAGATTTTCAAGAGCTTTTTTCAAAGTTTTTCTTGCAGGAAGGTGCATATACATAATAGCTTCCATATACACAAGACCTTTTTCCTGAGCCAAAGCTCTCAGCTCTTCAAATTCTTCAGGCTCAACGGTTATGGGCTTTTCGCATATAACATGCTTTCCGTTTTGGAGCATCAGCTTGCTCTGCTCATAATGAAGCGAATTGGGGCTTGCGATATAAACCGCATCCACATCGCTTTTTGCAAGAGCGTTTATATCATCAAAAACCTCTGCGCCGCCAAAAGGCTCTGCAAAAGCTTTTCCCTTTTCTTTGCTTCTTGAATATACGGCAGAAAACTTGAGACCCTCAACAAGCTCTGTGCCTTTTACAAATTCTTCGGCAATCCAGCCTGTGCCGATAACTGCAAATTTCACCATAAGAACACCTCTTTCCTTTATATTTTAACTTGAAGCGAAACAAATTTCAATGTTTATCTGTTGAAATTTCAGTGAATTATGTTATACTATTCTCATTAAATTGGAAAAGGATGTCTTAATTTATGAAATTAGGTATTGTAGGCTTGCCCAACGTAGGCAAGAGCACACTTTTTAATGCAATTACAAACGCAGGTGCACAGTCTGCCAACTACGCTTTCTGCACCATTGAGCCAAACGTTGGTGTTGTGTCTGTTCCCGATGCAAGACTTGACAAGCTCACCGAGATGTATAACCCTGCCAAAACAACTCCCGCTGTTATCGAATTTGTTGACATTGCAGGTCTTGTTAAAGGCGCATCAAAGGGCGAGGGTCTTGGTAACAAGTTCCTTTCACACATCCGTGAGGTTGATGCAATTATCCACGTTGTGCGTTGCTTTGAAAATGACGACATCATTCACGTTGACGGAAGCATTGACCCTGCAAGAGATATTGAAACAATCAACCTTGAGCTCATTTTCTCCGACGTGGAAATGGTTGAACGCCGCCTTGACAGAAGCACAAAGGCTATGAAGGGCGACAAGAGCCTTGCAAAAGAGGTTGAGTTTTTAAAGCGTCTTAAAGACGAGCTTATGAACGAAGTGCCTGCAAGAAACGTTGAATGTGACGACGATGAAAAAGAAATTCTTGCTTCAATTGCGCTTCTTACTTCAAAGCCCGTCATCTATGCCTGCAATATGAGTGAAGATGATTTTGCAAACGGTATTGACACAAATGCCGGCTATCAGAAGGTAAGCGAAATTGCCGCCAACGAGGGCGCTCAGGTGCTCCCCATCTGCGCAGAGCTTGAAGCAGAAATTGCACCTCTGAGCAAAGAAGAAAAAGAGATGTTCTTGGCAGAGCTCGGTGTTGAGCAGGGCGGCCTTGATTTGCTCATTCAGAGAAGCTACGCTCTCCTCGGTCTTATTTCTTACCTCACGGCAGGCACCCCCGAGGTCAGAGCATGGACTATCACCAACGGCACAAAGGCTCCTCAGGCGGCAGGCAAAATCCACTCCGACTTTGAAAGAGGCTTTATCCGCGCAGAGGTTATCTCTTTTGATGACCTTATGGCTTGCGGCTCAATGGCTGCCGCAAAAGAAAAAGGTCTTGTCCGCAGTGAGGGCAAGGAATATGTTATGAAAGACGGCGACATTGTTCTTTTCAGATTCAATGTTTAATTTGACTGTATGATTAGAGTTAATGAAATTAAAGTTCCTCTTGAAGCCACTAACGACGATATTCTTCGCAAAACGGCAGAAAGCTTAAAAATCCCCGCTTCAAAAATCAAGAGCTTTTCCATTGCAAAAAAGAGCCTTGATTCACGAAAAAAGGATAACCTGTTTTTTGTTTACAGCGTTGACGTTACCGTTGACGGCAACGAGGACAAGATTTTATCAAAATGCAAAAAGGCCAACAAAATTCAGCCTTTTGTTTATACTGTGCCTGAAAACAAGCGGCAAAGCAAGCTTCGCCCCGTTGTGGCCGGCTTCGGCCCGGGCGGTATGTTTGCGGCGCTGACATTGGCGCGCGCGGGACTTCGCCCCATCGTGCTTGAAAGAGGTCAGGATGTTGACACAAGAACTAAGGATATCAACTCTTTCTGGAGCGATAAAAAGCTCAACACCGAGTCAAACGTTCAGTTTGGTGAGGGCGGTGCAGGCACATTTTCAGACGGCAAGCTGACAACGGGCATCAAAGACCCTCTTTGCCGTCAGGTTTTTCTTGATTTTGTCAAGTTCGGTGCAGATGAGGATATTCTCTATTCCTGGCTTCCCCATATCGGCACAGACAAGCTTTGCAAAATCGTTAAAAATTTAAGAGAAGAAATAATTTCTCTCGGTGGTGAAGTCCGTTTCGGCTGCAAAATGACCAACATCATTGCCGTCAACGGAGTTATTCACGGCGTTACCTATGTTAATCAGAACGGCGAAACCGTTGACCTTGAAACCGACGCCCTTATTGCGGCAATCGGACATTCGGCAAGGGACACCGTTGAAATGCTTTATTCACACGGCATCACAATGATGCAGAAGCCTTTTTCCGTGGGTGCAAGAATTGAACACCCCAGAGAATTTATAGACAAAGCCCAATACGGCAGCTTTGCAGGGCACCCTGCCCTCGGTGCGGCAAGCTATAAAATGGCGTGCCATCCTCAGGGCGGCAGAGGCGCATATACATTCTGTATGTGCCCCGGCGGTACGGTTGTTACCGCCGCAAGCGAAGAAAACACGGTGGTTGTCAACGGAATGAGCTATCACGCCCGTGACGGCAAAAACTCCAACTGTGCCGTACTCGTGGGAGTTGAGCCTGAGGATTTCGGCAATGAGCATCCTTTGGCAGGCTTTGATTTGCAACAAAAAATTGAGCACACAGCCTTTGTCAAGGGCGGCGAAAACTATTCTGCCCCTGCTCAGCTTGTGGGCGATTTTCTCAAAAATCAAAAATCTGTTGCTTTGGGCAACATTGAGCCCACCTGCCCCACGGGAGTTGCTTTGGGTGATATAAGAGAGGTTCTTCCCAAAAAAGTGACCGACATTATGGCGGATGCCCTTGTTAAAATGGGAACGATGCTAAAAGGCTTTGATATGCCCGATGCCGTGCTCACAGCCCCTGAAACGCGCTCGTCCTCCCCTGTGAGAATCAACCGCGACGAATATTATCAAAGCGTGAGCCTTCGCGGACTTTACCCTTGCGGTGAGGGCGCAGGCTATGCAGGCGGAATTGTTTCTTCGGCTGTTGATGGTATGCGATGTGCAAATGCCGTATTAAGCGGTGAATATTTAAACTGGTACACCACAAACAAGGATTAAAGGTGATTTTATGCTACTTACCACAAGCACCGGTCGGATAGGCTCACTTCTCGGCGACCTCAAAGCCATTGAGCTGATAAAAAAGGCGGGTTTTGACTCCATTGATGCCGACCTCGATTATTGGGACGATGCAGGCTATTATGAATGCGACTACATTGCCCGCGCAAAGGAAATGCGAAAATTTGCCGACGAGCTGAACATCTCGTTCACCCAGGCTCATGCGCCATTTAACCTTTCAATGAAGGACGGCGAAGAGGCAAACATTAAAAACACCTTTGACGTTACGGTCAAGGCCATTGAATGTTGCGAAATTCTCGGTGTTGATATTCTCGTGGTGCATCCGTTACAGTTCAGAGAATACTATTCCAACAAAAAATTCCTCAAGGAATTGAATCTCAGATTTTATACACACCTTTTACCCTATTGTGAAAAGCACGGGGTAAAAATGGCCTGTGAAAATATGTTCCACCGTGACCCCCATAACGGCCACATCATCGACAGCGTTTGCGCTGACCCCGAGGAATTTAACGAATATATTGATATGGTTAACAGTGAATATCTCGTAGCCTGCCTTGACCTTGGCCATTGCGGAGTTACCAACAGAGATGCGGCATATTGCATCCGCAAAATGGGCGGTGAGCGAATAAAGGCACTTCACGTTCACGACAATGATTTTGTCAACGACTGCCACACAATGCCTATGATGGGCGAAATGGACTGGGACTCAATCACAAAAGCTCTTGCCGATATAAATTACAGCGGCAACTTCACCCTTGAATCTGACGGATTTTTTAGGGGAATGGGCAAGGATGAAAACATTCTCCTTCAGGCGCTTAAATTAAAAGAAGCTGTCAGCCGCAAGCTGATGAGAGATATTATGAACAACAAAAACAGATAAAGTATTCAGTGAGGGGTTGTTTTTATGGTAATAATTCTTTTCCTTTTGTTGGCAATTACTCTTTGCGGCACAACAATCTGTTCACCTAATCAATTCAACAGCGATTATTTATCTAAGGACAATACTGCAGCTATAAACGGAATTTTTGTGGTTCTTGTTTTTTTAAGGCATTTTTCTCAATATATTGTTCTTTCGGACTCCCTCGGTGATTCGCTGTTTTTTGAATTTAACGGTTACCTTGGCCAGCTGCTTGTCACTACCTTTCTTTTTTATTCGGGCTACGGTATTATGTGCTCAATTCAAGCAAAAGGTTCCTCTTACGTTAACACAATTCCGCGCAAGCGAATATTGGGCGTCTGGGTGCATTTTGCAATTGCCGTTTTGCTCTTTTTGATTTGCAATTTAATTTTCGGAAAAACCTATGACATAAAAACCGTTCTGCTTGCTTTCGCGGGCTGGACCAGCATCGGCAACAGTAACTGGTACATTTTTGCAACACTGTTTTTGTATCTTTTTGTTTTTGCGGCGTTCAAAATCAGCAAATCCCGCAAGGTAATCGGGCTGCTGATAACCTCCGTTCTCGTTACGGCGTTTGTCCTCGTTCAGATAAAGGCAGACAGACCGCAATACTGCTTCAACACAATTGCCTGCTACCCCTTTGGTATGCTCTTTGCTTTGATAAAACCTAAGGCAGAAAAGTTTCTGTTTAAAAATGACATTACGTATTCACTTTCTCTGTTTGTCGTTTTTTCACTGTTTGTTTTCTCCTTCGGCTACATAAAAAACGGTGTCTTTTTCCACTCAATTTCTTCAGTGCTGTTTGTGATTCTTCTGGTTATCATTTCGGCCAAAATAAAATTCAAAAACGGATTTCTTTCCTTAATGGGAAGCCACGTTTTTTCTATCTACATTCTGCAAAGAATACCGATGATGGTTTTTTCAAGTTTCGGAATCAACAAAAACATTTACGTTTTTCTGATCCTTTCGTTTTTGGCCACAATTCCGTTGGCGCTTATTTTTGACAAGCTGATGCTTCCTCTTGATAAGAAGCTTAAAATCAAATAAAAAGTCCCCGCATATCAGGCCGTCAGCCGATGTGCGGGGATTACTTTTTGTTATGAATCCAGCTCCATTATTCTTTCATAAATTCTTTCTGAATTGTTTTTGTCATTGTAAGCAAACAGCGTTTCTACTCTCTTTTTATACTCTTCCGAAAGCTCACAATTTCTTTCCAGAGTAGCAATCATCTCGTCAACGGTGCTTTCAAGGTCGGTGCAGACAGGGCCCATTCCGTCATCATCATAGCTGAAATAACCCTCGTCAAAAATCTGACCTTCAAAGAATTCTTCCTTGTCAAACTGTGCATAAAGAATTGGCTTCCTAAGGTACGCAAAGTCAAACGCAACAGAAGAATAGTCGGTAATAAGAAAAGCCGCTCTTGAAAAAATATCCTTGTAGTCCACAAAGCCTGCATTGATATCAAAAACATCATTGGCTTCAAAATCTCTGTATTGCTCCTTATGAATAGGATGCAGGCAGAAAAGACCCTTATAGCCCTTTTCTTTCATTTTTTCCATAAGTCTCGGATGATTTATGAGACTGTTATAGAATTTGTAATAATCCGTTTCATTGAATTTATCATAATAAACACTCTTTGTTTCAGAGTCATAGCTTTCTTTGATTGAGCGACGCCACGTCGGCAAAACAACAACAAGCTTTTCTGCTTTGTTGTTCAGCTCGTCAAACCTGGCAAGGCCCGTCAGAGCAACCTCTTCACTGTCATAAAGATAGTTGGTTTCGGCTATTGACTCATACTCCATCCTTGTGGAAGTAATAAACATTGATATGTTTTTGTTAAACTTCTGCAGCCAGGCAGAAAGGTCGTTCATAATAACGCCGTGCTGCAGGAAAATATAATCAAAATTCATCAGGTCTGCAAGATACCTGCGGTTAACCCCACCGAATGGATTGATTACATACTCTCCGCCGGAAGAAGAAATTATCTTATCTGCCGACAGGAAATAGAAACGGTACAGGAAATCGTCAAAGTGAATAACCTTGCCGATTTTCTTCATTCTTGCTTCATCTTCACTGTCCTTGTTGATAACAAAAATCGGCTTGATTTTTTTGTTTCCCTTCTGACAAACATATTTAAAGAAGGCCTCGCCGTTATCATTGGCTTTATCGCTTCTGTCAGAAATGAGCCAGATTTTTTTGCCGCCTCTGAGGAACAAGGTAAACAGAATATACAAAATTCTTGTTAAAAATGCTCTTCTGTGCTTTTTCATCAAAAGCCAGATAAGACACTTCGCCTCGTTGGTAGCCGCCGACACAAACAAGCTCGCAGGCTTGAAAACCCTCATACAGGTGCGGTAGCATTTGTAAAGATAGGGCTTGCTGACTGTGTATGAAAAAACAAAAGAATTGTAGTTTGCAATAAATTTGCCGTAGTTTATACCCACATTGCAAACCATATCGTCAAAATATATAACCGGTCTGAGCTCAACATACTTTTCTTTTTTGAAGTCATGCTCATCAAGCGGCACATCAATTCTAAAATGACGGCAGGCTGTTTTGATTCCGAAAAATGTATGCTCGGTTTTATGCGGAAAATCTTTAAGCTCAGGCTCAACTTCCTTTCCGTTAACAAACAAAACAAATTTCGTCTTGTGCTCGGTAGCCTTCAGCACCCACTTTGAAATCATACCCTCAACGTGCAGAGTGTTGTTTTTGATTTTAACTATGTTTACAAAGCAGGCATTGTTGTTAAGCCCTAACGATACCATTTTAATATCGTTATAATACAAGGCCTGTTCCTCGTGGTTATATACCATATCCTTAAAGAAGGTGTCTGAATTTTTCTTTATGGACATTGCTGTAAGCTTACGGATAATGGAAACGTGAACCTTGCTTGTGAGAATCACCTTTTCGTCCACATAAGAGAACAAATCGTGGAGCATATCATAATAATCCTGATATTCCTCCTGTGTCAGCACTCCCTCGGGAATTTCATTATCTAATCGCCAACCGATGTCATAGGCAAGAATATTCTGAACGTAAGGAATTACTTCTCCGTAATTCTTCTTTGATATATCAATCAATGAGTAATAATATTTTCTCGGAGAAGCAGAATAATACTCCTTGTTCATTCTCTGATTCTGAACAGCGGAGGACTGATCAAGACGCTTTCTGTAATAATGCAGAGTATCGGCCAAAATGCCCAGCTTTGCTTTCTTTAAAATTATTTCATTAACAAACAAGCCGTCCTCGCCGAATTTCATTCCGTGAACAAACCTTGTGTCGCCGATAGCGGCTTCTTTGATAACAGAAGACGTTACGTGAAGCTGAATTGAGGTGCTCTCTTCCTCATCAAAAAGATTGGCTACTCTGTTGCCCGGCTTGTATTTATAATCCACCGCGTGGAAACTGTTTGATGCCTCAAAGCGTTTCATTCGGCAGGAAACAACGTCAACCTCATCATAATGAGCTTCAAAAAAGCGGTAAATCTTTCTGAAAGCATCCATTTCCCACTTATCGTCAGAGTCAAGGAAGTTAACGTACTTTCCTTCAACAAACGGAATGCCTGTGTTTCTTGCGGCGCTGACGCCGGCATTTTCCTGTTTGATATATTTGATGTTTTTAGGGTATTCCTTAACATATCGCTGACAAATTTCATCGCTGTTATCAGGAGAACCGTCGTTGACCAGAATAATCTGAATATTCTTTTTGAAGCCGATTGTCTGATTGATTACGGAATCGACTGTCTCTTCCAGAAATTTTTCAACATTATAAACCGGTATAACAACGGAAAATTTATATTTATAATCCTTCATAAAAATCCTCCTGTAAAAAGCTTCTTCACTAATATTAGCATATCAATATGATTTTTTCAACAGATTTATAAAATCCGTAGGATATTTTCCACACTGATTGCAAGGTTGTCTTCACTTGAGTGGCGTACTTTTTCAAAATCCACGGGCATCGGGTTTGTTGCAAAAACAGCCCTTACACCCATATCATATATATCCTCAAGGCAGGCTTCATATCCTCCTACAACGGCAATCACGGGCACACCCTTTTCCTTAGCTCTTTTGGCAACACCCGAAACTACTTTTCCGCGAAGAGATTGGCTGTCCAATTTACCCTCTCCCGTAAACACGTAATCTGCGCCGTCAATTTTCGCTTCAAAATCCACAGTATCAAGCACGGTTTCAATCCCCGAGCGAAGCTCAGCACCGAAGAAGGCAACCATTCCTGCGCCCATTCCTCCTGCCGCGCCTGCACCCGAAAGAGCAGAAACATCAACTCCCGCATCGTTTTTCACAATCCGCGCGGCGTGTCGGAGTCCGTCATCAAGAGCCGCAACCTGATTTTCGTCAGCACCCTTCTGAGGTGCAAACACATATGCCGCACCGCTTTTTCCGAAAAGAGGGTTGTCAATATCGCACATGGCGGTGATTTCAACTCCGCTGAGCAACTCACTTTTTCCGACGGTGTCAATTTTTTCAATCTCGCAAAGAGTGCCGCCCACAGGAACAAAGCTTTCGCCTTCTGAGTTGTAAAACTTAATTCCTGCCGCTGCCGCAGCACCTGCTCCCATATCGTTTGTGCAGGAGCCGCCCAGGCACATTATAATTTTTTTGCAGCCTCTTTTTGCCGCATCAAGCATCAATTCACCCACGCCGAAGGTTGTGGTAAGCGAGGGGTTTTTCTTTCCCTCCACAAGGGGCAGACCTGCACAGGCAGACATTTCAATCACAGCGGTGTCGCCGCCCAGAATGCCGTATTCCGCCTCAATTTTTTCACCGTAAGGGCCGCAGACCAAAGCAGAAACCCTTTCACCGCCAAGGGCATTGAGAAAACAGCTCACGCTCCCCTCTCCGCCGTCGGCAACGGGAATTTTCACAACCTTACAAAAGGGAAAAATCTTGTTTATTTTTTCTTCAAAAATTTCACAGATCCGCTCTGAGGAAATGGTCCCCTTGAACGAATCGGGAACAACAACTGCTTTTTTCATCAGCGTATAACCTTTACTCTGTCGTCAAATCTGGGCTTTTGCTCAGGCTTTTCATCAGGATAACCGATTGCAATGGCAATCTGGAATTTATAATTTTCGGGAATATCGAAAAGCTTCTTCCATTTGAGAGCCTTTTCGTCGTTGAAAAGTGCGCCGATGCTGGCAATTATGCAAGTACCCAGACCAAGGCTTTCCGCGGCAATAACAATGTTTTCACACATAATACCGGAATCCATATAGCTTTCGTTTTCGGCAAAAATAATTGCAAGGGTGGGGGCAGTCTGATACACGGGGTTAATGTCCCAGCGGGTATAAGCAGGAGTATCCCAGCCCACAACGTCTTTAAAATCCTTGTTCATTCCCTCAAGATAGTCGTGGTTCTGAACAAATCTCAGGTGACAGGGCTGACCGTTTCTTCCGCTGGGCGCTTTTACCGCCGCCTGCGACAAAATTTCCAGCTCGTCATCAGTTATCTGCTCCGGCTTGTAGCTCCTGATAGTCTGCCTTTTTAAAATATTTTTAATAGTTTCGTTCATATGTATTCCTCCCGACAGATTTTAATATGTACTAAGTTTATCAAATACGCTTTACAAAGTCAATTAAATGGTGATATACTTTCCCAAAGAGGTGATTTTATGATGAATTCAAAAATACTCATAACAAAAGCCGTTGAAGCTATGGAAAAATCTTATTCCCCTTATTCAGATTTTAAGGTAGGCGCCGCTCTGCTTTCAAAAAGCGGAAAGGTTTACACCGGCTGTAACATTGAAAACGCATCATATTCCCCGACCTGCTGTGCAGAAAGAACAGCATTTTTCAAGGCAGTCAGCGAAGGCGAAAAGGACTTTACCGCCATTGCGGTCGTGGGCGGCAAAAACGGCGAAATCAGCTCCATGTGTTCCCCTTGCGGAGTGTGCCGTCAGGTTATGGCGGAGTTTTGCCAAAAAGATTTTATGATTATCCTCTGGGACGGCAAGCTTACCAAGGCTCACACCCTTGAAAAGCTGCTACCCGAAAGTTTCAGTTTATAACAAAAGCAAGAGCTTGTCCTGAAGGGCAAGCTCTTATAATTTATAAGGTTATTTCAAGCTGTTTTCGTAAGACTCGATCATTTTCTTAACCATCTGACCGCCAACAGAACCTGCCTGCTTTGAGGTAAGGTCACCGTTGTAGCCCTGCTTAAGATTTACGCCAACTTCTGCAGCAGCCTCCATCTTAAAGCGTTCAAGTGCAGCCTTTGCTTCGGGTACTGCAATTTTGTTTGATGATGCCATTGTGTTTCACTCCTTCGCAACAAATTGCGTTTGCAGTATTATTGTTGCAAACTGTTCGGTATTTATTAATGTCAATTTTTTGATTATTTTGAAAGTTTTGAAACAAACAAAAGCCACGTTTGCTGTAGGCTTTTCCTTGTCCGAACGGGTAGAAGTTTAACAACATTTACTCAATTGAAAGAATACAATTACCTCTCATCAAATCACAGAAGGTTGGCCGCCGTTTTAACGGAATTAAGGCTCAACAATATTAAAAAAGCCCACATCCGCAGCGGAAAGCTCGTTCAGATTTTCTGCAATGAGCAACAGCTTTTCAACCTCACCTTCAACTTTTGCAGTTTTAACAAAATCATCTGCCTTATTCTGAAGAAGATAGAGTAAAACAAGCCTCGGACAGGTTACGGAAACGTCCGCCTTATCCGAAAGTGCTCCGCTTTGCACAAGCAAAACACCGTTTCTGAAATTGAGAACATATTGTTCACCGAGGTCTGAAACCGTTATGTTTACCACTATATTTTCTTTTTCAACAGCATATTTATCAAGAATAATTCCCATATAACTGAAAATCATTTCCGGGGACATTTCTTTAAGCATTGCACCGCCTTTTGCCTGAACAACTTTTCCTGCCTGATTTCCCTCTCTGAGCTCAAGCGCGGCAGAAAGATATGCGTTGCGCCATATTCCCGACTCAGACTGATAGCCGAGCTGTTCAAAGGCATCGGCACACAGAAGTCTTGCCGCTTCGTTTTCAGGATCGGCAAAAACAAGAACGTTTGTAACCTCTGCTACCCAGCGGTATTCTCCCTTGTCAAAATCCTCTTTTGCCTTGCGAAGCACTTCGTCTGTATCTCCGAGATATTCAACCCATTTTTTTGCGCTTTCTGTCGGCTCAAGAGGGTCAAGATGAACGGGGTTTGCATCATACCAACCCATATATTTCTGGTAAACAGCCTGTGAATTATGCTTGAGCGTTCCGTAATACTGACGTGTGTACCAAACCTTTTCAAGAGCTTCGGGAAGTCTTATCATGTTTGATATTTCATCTGCGGTATAGCCCTGATTTATATATGTAAGCGTTTGGTCATTTATGAACTGATAAACG
Source organism: Clostridia bacterium (assembly GCA_017935265.1). Taxonomy (GTDB): domain Bacteria; phylum Bacillota; class Clostridia; order Oscillospirales; family Acutalibacteraceae; genus CAG-488. The sequence goes on from JAGBHX010000144.1 coordinate 26,415, forward strand.
GAAGCGTTATCCGTAAGATACCTGTTCACAGTTTCATTTCCCCAATGAGGCCAGTTATGGGATTGAAAGGCAACCTCAGCTTCGTTTCCGTAGAGAGTTATCGCTTCCATAATATATTTTGCCCACGCAGCACCGTCGCGAACCTGTGCGCCTCGAAGGGTGTAAAGATTATGGAGAGTTCCCGTGCAGTTTTCTGCAACCCAGAGAGCCTTGAACTGCGGGAACCAGGTATTCATTTCGGAAGGAGCTTCTGTTCCGGGAGTTAGCTGAAATTCCATTTCTATTCCGTCTATAACAACGGTTTCACCCGTGATTTTTATTTCGTAGGTTGGCGACAGATATGAACCGGTTCCCGTTGATTGACCCATACCTATTCCGAAAGAGAGCTTTCCTTTTTCACCCGGGTCAAGCACCACACCGTACTGATAGTTCGCCCTTCTTCCCATAGCCTTTCCTGCGTAAATATTTTCGGCAACGGCGTGTTCCCGAAAGCCTTCGGGAACGATTATCGGAATTTTTCCGCTTGCAAGCTGTTCGTTAATAGGTTTTTCTGCATCTGCGACCTCATCTTTTGATATAACCCCTGCAATTCCGCCATAATGGTCAACGTGGGAATGAGAAATAACAACAGCCTTAATCGGGCGCTCACCAAGCTTTTCGTTTATCAGCTGCATTGCGGCAGATGAACATTCAACGGACATAAGAGGGTCAAAAAGAATCCAGCCCGTTTTACCTGCAACAACGGTCATATTTGCCATATCATAGCCTCTGACCTGATAAATACCTTCAACAACCTCAAAAAGTCCGTAAGCATGGTTATTTTTGGTGTTTTCCCAGAGGCTGGGATTCACCGTGTCGGGAGCTTTTTCATAGTTGTCAACAAAGCTGTATGCCTTCTGACTCCATACAAGGTTCCCTTCTGCATCTTTAAGTTCAAGAACCTCAGGGGCCGCAATCAGACCTCTTGTAGCATTTTCATACTCTGAAGTATCTTCAAAATCAAGCTTTGAAAATATTGCAGAATTAACCTTAACCGTATGCTCAGTTGCCGATTTTGTTTCCGAATTCAATCCAAGCTCGGCAATTATATCGGTTTTTTTCTCGGGTGCACAGGCAGAAAGTGCAAACAGCATTGCCGATATAAGTATGAATGATAATATTTTTTTCATAGTTCAACCTCCGCTTCAACTTAACCTCAATCATCAACGACAATTTAGCATATATGCAAGGTGTTGTCAATGACAATTAAAAATCTTTTACAAAACAAAAATTTAAAAAACTCTACAAAAATTTACGCTTTTGTTACGTCGGGTGTGTTATACTGTGTTCAGAAAAGGAAAAGGCTTGGGTAGCATATGAAAAAAATCACAAAAATCAGAATTATTACATACATTGTGCTCGGAGTTTTTATTGCCGCCTTACTCATCGGTCTCGGCATTAAGAGTAACCTTTCCACAAACGAAGCACGTTATTGGAAAGGTACGCAGAGTGTGGTGTGCGCAAATGTGAGCCGCATTGAACGTGAGGATGCTCCTCTGGGCGTAGCGGTTAAGTATGACCTTGACCTTCACAGTATGAATACGGACACAAAGCTTATTTTCAATTCCTCCCACAGTTTTGTTGAAGTATATGTTGAGGATGAGCTTGTATACAGCCTTAAAAACTCAGATGAAATAAAGACTGTTGAAACGCCCGGCGGAAACTGGAATATTGTTCCTCTTTACCGTGAGGATTCTCAAAAGAACTGCACGGTTGTTCTTATGCCTGTGTATGAAAGCTTTCTGGAGCAGACGCTCGATTTCAAAACAGGCTCCGTACACGCCGTTTTTGTTTCATTACTTATGGAAAATCTTCCCGAAATTTTTGTTACTGCTCTTGTAATGTTCATCGGCCTTGCCTTCCTTTGCTTCGGCCTTTATTTTGCAATCAAAACAAAGAAGATGATAAAGCTGTTGCCGCTTGGTGCTTTTGCGATTTCGGTAAGCCTTTGGAGATTTTGCGACTTCACCTTTACAACACTGATTTCGGGCGGAAAAAGCATTTTCATTTATTATGTTTCTCTGACGATGCTGATGATAACAATGATTCCGTTGCTCGAAACGGTGAAGCATAGCTTTTCTAAAAAAATTGCCAAAGCCTTTGATGCGCTGGCTCTGATTATCGGTGTTACAGGAATAGCCCAGCTCATATTGCAGGTTTTCAATGTTTTGGACCTTCGTCAGATGCTTAACCTTACACATCTGACTATAATAGCAAGCCTTGTGCTGATTTTTGTTGCGCTTGTTATTCAGCTTATAAGACCCGACGGCAAAAGAACCCTTAACCATATTTTCATAGTGATACTCGGCATCGGCACCGACCTGCTTCTTTTCTATTTAAGAAGCTCTTCGGCGGGACTTGTTTTCACCCTTCTTTCAATTCTTATTTTTGTGCTTATAGAAGGCACACAGTTTATTAAAAAATATATTGAACAGCAGAACAGGCTCGTTGAAAGTGAAATTAAAATAGCATACAATGAAGCAAAACTTACAGAAAGTAAATTCACAATGATGATGAGTCAGATACGCTCTCACTTTGTTTTCAACATTCTCAATGCAATAAGCGGTATGTGTAAATATGACCCAGAAAAGGCAGACAAAACAATCGTTCACTTTGCAAGATTTTTGAGAAGTAACATCGACATTATGCAGAATGAAGACCTTGTTCATTTTCACAATGCACTCCGTCATCTTGAGGATTATGTTGCTCTTGAGCAGGTACGCTACGGTGACAAAATCCGATTTGAAACAGACATTGAGGAGGATGATTTTGTTCTTCCGCCGCTTGTTATGCAGCCCGTTGTTGAAAATTCAATCAAGCACGGACTCGTGGGCAAGCCCACAGGCGGCACAATAACTCTGCGCACAAGAAAAGACGCAGACAATATTTATATCATCATTGAAGATGACGGCATAGGCTATGATGACAGCCGTGAAATCAGCGAAAAGTCAATCGGTATTCAGAATATCCGCTTCCGACTCAGGCATATGATAAACGGCGAGCTTAAAATAGAAAGCATTGTCAACATAGGCACCAAAACTACTATCACAATCCCCCGAAAGGAGGCGGACAGATGCGGGTAATCTACATAGACGACGAAAGACCGAACCTTGAAAATTTTAAATTTACAACAAAGGATTTTTCGGAAATAAAAAGTCTTGATATGTTCCAGAGCGGAGAAGAAGCGCTGGAATTTGCAAAAAACAATGTGGTTGATGTAGCGTTTTGCGATATGGAAATGCCGGGGCTTCACGGCCTGGCTTTAGCCGCAAGGCTCAAGGAAATCAATCCGTCAATCAGAGTTGTTTTTGTTACGGCATATTCACAGTATGCAATGGATGCCTGGGGTGTTGATGCAACAGGCTACGTGCTCAAGCCGTACCTTGCCTCAGACATAAAAAAGGAGCTCAACAAGTGCAAATCCGCACCCCTTCCGTCAAGCCGCAGAGTTAACATTGTTACCGTTCCCGCCTTTTCGGTTTCGGTTGACGGAAAAGCAGTCAGCATTGGCTCTGCAAAGGCAAGAGAATTGTTTGCTCTTATTGTTGATGCCGCAGACAAAGGAATCACCTCAGGCGAAGGCATCACAGCCCTGTGGCCCGACAGACCCAACGACACAAACACCCAATCCCTTCTGCGTATGACCTTCAAGCGGCTTGCAGATGCGCTTGAAGAAGCAGAAATCGGTGATATTCTTGAAACAAAAGGCAACCGTCGGTTTATACGCACCGATATGGTGGACTGCGATTTATACCGCATTATGTCAGGCGACACCGACACAATGAAAAAATATGACGGTCAGTACCTTCAGGAATACGAATGGGCCGAGGACCGAAACGCACAGCTCTACCAGATGTGTATGCGCAGATAAAAAGCAGAACCCGCGAAAGGAGCAATGCATCTAATGAAAATCAATGAAAAAACAAAGAAAATAATCGCAATCATAGGGGCTGTTGTGCTTGTTGCGGTTGGCTGTGTCTGGTTTTTAAACAGCGACCTTGAGCATATTGAAGACACCAACGGCAGTGACAACTTCAGCCTACAGGAGATAACCGACAGCAATATTGTCAACCGTGATATAGGTGCAATGGGCTTGAAAACCAAAACCGATTCCGTCTCAAACACAACAACATATTCTTCAAACAAGTTTACGGGTGTTGAGGAAATTTACGGAAACAACATCAAAGGAAACCGCTTTGAAATAACAATCAATCACGCGAGAGTCGATTCGGGCAATTTCAAAATCGTCTTGCTTGAGGATGACAAAATCGTTCACGAATTTAAGCTCAATGAGCTTACTCAGACATATGTCCTTGATAACCCTGACGGATATATCTCACTTCGCATTGCAGGCGAAAGCGCAGATTTTATGTTTGATTATTATATTTATTAATGGAGGAAAACCAAATGAAAAAGCTTTTATCAGTAATGCTTGCGGTTATAATGGCCGTAACCGTTATACCCGTAGCCTATGCCGCAGGCAGCGAAACCGTTATTCTTTACACAAATGACGTGCATTGCGCCATTGACGATTACCCCGTTATTGCCGCTTACAGGGCAGACCTTATTGCTCAGGGCAAAAACGTTGTGGTTGTTGACGCAGGCGATGCCATTCAAGGCGAGGTTATCGGCGCACTCACCGAGGGCGAAGCAATTGTTGACATTATGAACGCTGTGGGCTACGACTATGCCGTGCCCGGCAACCACGAATTTGACTACGGAATGGACGTATTTCTTGACCTTGCCCGGAATAAGGCTGAGTATGAATACATTTGCTCCAATTTTTATGACCTCACATCAATCACCTGCATTTTCTCTCCTTATTCAATAGAAGATTTCGGTGCCTATCAGATTGCTTTCGTAGGCATTTCCACCCCTGAAACAATCACAAAATCCACTCCTGAATTTTTTAAGGATGAAAGCGGCAATTTCATCTACGGCTTCCCCGCATACCCCGGCGGACTTACTAACGACGAATTTTATGACAGTGTTCAGCAAAGCGTTGATGATGCTATTGACGACGGTGCAGACATTGTTGTTGCCGTGGGTCACACAGGCGAGCTTGAAACAACCGACAGTTGGAAAACCTCTGACATTATTGCAAACACAAGCGGAATTGACTATTTTATTGACGCTCACTCCCACGAAACAGTTAAGCAGGAAATTTATAAAAATTTGCTCGGCGAAGATGTTATCCGCACCTCAACAGGCACAAAGCTTGCAAGCTTCGGTGCACTCACAATCAGCGGCGGCGAAGCAGACTTTGAACTGATTAACCCCGACGAGGTTGATATTGATACAATGTCAGCTCAGGCTCAGACAGCTTATGACACCGTAAAAGAAAAGGTTGACGGCTATAACGAAGAAATCGCACATCTTTTTGAAGAAATAGGCACATCCGAAGCAAAGCTCGTTACTTATGAAGAAGATAAAAGCTGGGCTGTGCGCAAAAGAGAAACCAACGCAGGTGACTTTGTTGCCGATGCTTACCGCGCCGTAACAGGGGCAGACGTTGCAGTTGCCAACGGTGGCGGTGTGAGAGGCGAAATTGAAATCGGCGGAGTTTCAAGAAAAATGCTTATGGATATGAACCCCTTCGGCAACGATATGTGCGTTCTCGAGGTTACGGGCCAACAGCTTGTTGATATGCTTGAACACGGCGCACGCGAATGCCCCGATTCATTGGGCAGCTTTTTCCAGGTTTCAGGCGTAAGGTTTGAAATCCACACTTATAATGAATCGCCCGTTAACTGCGATATGCTCGGCAACTTTGTCGAAATTGACGAAGCAATGGTGCGCAGAGTTCAGAATGTTTATGTAGGCGACGAACCCGTTGACCTTAATAAAACATACACTCTCGTCGGAAGTCAGTATGTGCTCACTCAGGGCGGTGACGGACTGACAATGCTTGACGGAGCAAAAATCGTTCAGCAGGAGGGTCTCCCCTGTGACAATGAAATGCTCAGAGAATATTTCACAGACACACTCAACGGTGTCATCCCTGCCGATAAATACGGCAATCCAAACGGCGACGGCAGAATAAAGCTTGTTGACACCCATACACACAAATTTGAAGATGACAAATGTATCTGCGGAGCAAAGAAAGCCGATTACAGCGGATATGACGAAGCGTACGCACGTTTTCGGCAGATGCTTGCAGACAATGATTTAAACGACACTGCAATGGAATTTTTGAGAGAAAAACAGCAGGAAATCATTGACGAGCATCTCAACGGCGGTTGGCTGAAAAACAACTACAGTGAGGATGAACAGTATATCCTTGACAACCTTGAAGATGCTTTTAACGAAATGTGTGACGAATTAGAAGCCGGTATTGCTGACGGCACATACATTAAGCCCGACTTCACCGAAATTGAAGCAAAAATTGAGCAGTTTGAAAAAACACATACCGATGATAAATATAAAGACCTTATCGCAACCGTCAAAGCAGAGCTTGAGGCAATCAAGAACTCTGACCTTGATTCTGCAGCGGCCGTTGCAGATAAAATTGCGGCGCTTGAAGAAAAGATGAACAACGCCGATGCTTGCGAGCATATGTGTCACAACTCTCAAGGCTTCATAGGCTTTATATGGAAAATTGCAATCTTCATTTTCAGGCTTCTCAACATTCAGCAATATTGCGATTGCGGTGAGCTTCACTATGATGCACCGTTCTTCGGATAATTGAACATTAAAAAAGCGTTGTGCTCAACTGAGCACAACGCTTAATTTTTTATGTATCTGATTAGTCAGCGATGATTTCACCCATCATGCCGGGGGTTGCAAATGCTGCATTTGACTCGTCTGTGTCAATGTGCATTGCAAGAGCATATGAGGGGCTTACTCTGACAACAACGTCACCAAAGGTGAGTGTTCTGCCGTCTGACTCAACCTTAACAGAAACAATCTGTTTATCCTCAACGCCGTATTTTTCAGCGTCAGCAGGAGTTGCGTGAATGTGGCGTTTTGCAACGATAACGCCTGCTTCAAGCTCAACCTCACCTGCGGGGCCCACAAGCTTGCAAGCGCCTGAGCCTGCAATGTCACCGCTTTCACGGCAGGGAGCTGCTACGCCGATTGAGCGTGCATCGCTTGCAGAAAGCTCAACCTGTGTGTCGGGGCGAACAGGGCCGAGGATTGAAACTGCAGGGAATGAGCCCTTTGAGCCGATAACCTGAACTCTTTCTTCGCAAGCAAACTGACCGGGCTGTGACAAGTCCTTTTTGTGAGTCAATTCGTAGCCTGCACCGAAAAGTGTTTCAAGATCTGCCTGAGAAACGTGAACGTGTCTTGCAGATGTTTCTACCAATACTTCTTTTTTCATTTTACAAACCTTCTTTAATTAGATTACCATTTAATTGTATAAACTGACTTTGTGCCGAAAGGAAGAACAATACCCATCTTATCAAAATTGATTGTCCATTTAAGGTCATAATCAGCTGTGAGAACGTGACCTGTTGCAACGTCAACAGTGATTGTTGCTGTTGATGAAGGATAGTTCATTGAAGCTGTACCAACCATGCTCTTTGCAACACCGGGGATGTTGTCGTTAACAGTGCCGGGAAGAATAACATTGAAAGCCTTGGGGTTGTGGCCTTCGCCGTGCTTGATGCTGTCTGACTTA
>JAGBHX010000001.1 GCA_017935265.1 Clostridia bacterium
CAGTTGATGCGGCAGGAAACCGCACAAGCATGGTAGTAGTTGTAAGGTGATTTTATGAAGGATATAGCAAAGCATTATGACCTTTTGATTGATGATGGATAAGACCCTGTTCATGACCCCGCACCGTTAAAGGCTTATATGAACAAGTGGGACGGACAAGCTTTTATTGAAAAAATGCAACTTAATAAAACGAAATCTGTTCTTGAAATCGGTGTGGGTACAGGTCGCATTGCCGTCAAGGTTGCCCCTTGTTGCAAAAGCTTTACCGGGATTGATTTATCTGAAAAAACCGTTGAAAAAGCAAAAAAGAATATTAAAATGGGACTTTTTAAAAAGCCTGAACTTATTTGCTCAGACTTCCTTAAATATGAGTTTAAGGAAAAATATGATGTTATATATTCCTCCCTTACTTTTATGCACATTGAAAACAAGCAAAAAGCATTCAACAGAGTATACCAATTGCTGAATGAAAACGGGCTATTTGTTTTATCCGTTGACAAAAATCAGAGTGAATATATTGATATGGGTGATTATAAATTAAAGGTGTTTCCCGACAATGCAGAAGATGTCAAAACTTATGCTGAAAAAGCAAAGCTGAAATTGCGCGAAGAATTTCAAACCGAATTAGCAAATATTTTTGTGTTTGCAAAATAGTGATACCCCCGTGATGCTGTTCGTGTCACAGGGGTATCAGTTTATAATATAAGCTTCCATCTTTGCTGAATTATTCTGCAGGGCGGGTCTTCGTTTTCTCTTGCGTAAAACACAGTCAGCAGCTCTCCGTCGTCGAGCTCAATTGTTGAGGGATAGCCGATGTCGTCACTGCCGTCGGTTTCAAAAAGGCGAAGGTCCTTCGTCCAGCTTCTTCCGCCGTCGAGGCTCACCATTGCCATAATTCCGTAAGGCTGTTTCCGTCTGCCGTAGGTGCAAAGAAGTGCACCTGAGCTGAGCAGAATAAGGTGTGGCGGTGCCCCGCCTGTTTTATCAAGGAGCATTTCGGGGTTCGACCAGGTTTTGCCCCTGTCTTGCGAAACGCTTTGATAAACGGTAAACACGGTTTCATTTTCATCCTCGGCTCTTATGTGGCAAATCAGCCTGCCGTCGGGCATTTCAATCAGATTTGGCTCGTTGAGAAAAACGCTGTCGTCATCTATGGTGATTTTGCCCACAAGCTGAGCTTTGCCGTTTTCGGGGTTAAGGGTAACAATTTCGATGCCGTCTCTGACATTATCATAATTGTTGCCTGCCCACATAATTGTGCCGTCGCTGAGCGCTCTCGGCCCGTGGGGTGAGGTAACAGAGGAGCGGAAAATTTCACCAAAGGTGCGTCCGAAGTCGTGGCTTACCCTGAAAAGTGAGCCGAGGTATTTTTCCTCGTCCTCTTTTGTGATTGTGTCTATATAGCTTTGAACATATTTGTCGTGCTGATTATATCCTCTTTGCATTTCGGCTGTGTTGTTAAACGAGGTAACAATAACTCCGCTTTTACCGAAGGTGCAAATCCCGGTGTCACGGTCGTCAAGAGGGGTATCAATCACGGGGGCGGGGAGAGTGTAGGTTTTTCCGTTGTCATTGCTGTAACAAACCACGGCCTTGCCGAATGGGCAGACGTGCTCAACCCTGAAGCCGGATGCCCCGACCATAATTTCTCCGTTTTGCAGCCGTGCAACGGTAGGCCAGGCAAAATAATTATGCTTGCTGTGAGGATTTGACATTATAACCTCGGGCATTCCTGTTAACTCAATTTTCATAAAACCACCTCCCGATTATTTTAAATTAAATTGATATAAATTTCAAGTGTATATCCGACTTGCCAATTTAACGTAATTATGATATATTGTAAACAGATTATGATAGAGGTGAGCATATGGATAAAGCTTTTAAAAAATTGAAAAATGCACTCAAAGCAACTATTCCTGACAGAGACGTGCTCACACACGAGGAGCACCCTAAGCTTGACTATGCTATGCTCCTTGTCCGCAATAATCTTGTAGGTGCGGCGGCCGTTTTGTTCATCATTTCATTTTTTGTTGATGAGCATTACCATATTTTCAAGGGTGTCGGCTATTTCTGCGGTGCGGCGGCTTATGTGTTTGAGTGCCTTTTGCTCACCGATTGTTTTAAAACGAAAGTTCCGCATAAGGAAATGTTTATGGTATATTGCCTTGGCCCGTTGTATCTGATTATGGGATTGGGGTACATTTTGAAGTGAAAAGCAAAAACCACCGAGCGACTTGAGTGAAACAAGCTCGGTGGTTAATAATTATATCAGTTTTTTAATATGTCAAAATATCCTTTAATCTGTTCGTCTGTCGGCTTGTAATCAGGCTTTGAACAGCAGGGAATATCGGGTTTACTGCCGTCTGTTCCGTAGAAAGGTGTCAGACGGTCATTTTCATATTCCTTGCGGCATTCCTCATTGTGAAAGTCGGGAATATCGTAAGGCTGATTGTTGTTGAGAATTGAGCGGTGAGCAAGAATGGCAACCGATGCCATGGTAACCGCCGAATAAATGTCATAGGGGTGCTCGGGCTGTTTATTGTCTTTTATGCAGTCAAGGAACATTCTTGCCACAAGATAATCTCCTCCGCCGTGATCGCTGCCTTCAATGAGCTCCTCGTCCTCGTCGTTCCAACCGGGATCATAATGGTTAATCTCTTCCATTCCCTCGGGAACGGACCATTCATTGTAGCGCAACATTACACTCTGACCCAGGCCGGGAATGTTGTTAACCTGTCCGTTCTTGCCGCATATTCTGTATGCGTTGTGGTGCGCGCCGAAAGCGGCACAGCCTGTTACCCTGAACACCGATTCATCGTCGTTGAGTATTGTTACAACAGCCGCAGAGTCACCGACCAGTCTTACTGTTGCGGCTTCTGCCATCGGTTCAAAAACAGGCATTGCACTCACTCTTTTTGGGGTAGCTCCCGTTATCCACATCAGGGGTGCAAGGGAGTGGGTGATATAATATGTGCGGGGAAGGTGATTTCTCCAGTGCTCGGGGAAGTAAACATAATCCTTGATGAAATCGGTGCCTGTGGGTGAAGCCGGGTGATTGTATTCGCCCTCAGCGTAAAGCACCTTGCCAAGAGTGCCGACGTCGCAGATTTTTTTCATTTCGCGGTTAAATTTCATCTGAGGGTAGTTTTCTGCAAGCATAAAAATCGAGTCGCTTTTTTCATAAGCGCGCAGAAGCTCAACGCCCTCAGCCATTGTTCCGTTGGAAATACATTCGCACAAAACGTGGATATTTTTTTCAAAGCACTTAATTGCAAATGGGGTGTGCTCGTGAAAATAATTGGCAATAACCACCGCATCAAGACCCTGTTCAATAAATTCATCAAAGCTTTCAAAAACAGGAATATCAATTCCCAGCTTTTGGAGCCCTTCCTGCGCCCTTTCTTTGTTGAAATCGCAAAGTGCCACTACTTCACAGCCGTCAAGAAGCATCAGGTTCTTTCCTATATCTGTTCCTCGGCTTGCACCGAAAATTCCTATTTTTGCCTTTTTCATATAATCACTCCCTTATGTTGTCAGTTTAGCACAGCCTTAAAGCAAAGACAATAGTTTTAAATTGTTTTTTGTTTAAATATGTGTTATAATCACTGAGTAATTTTTTGAAAAGTGAGCAGAAGTATGAAAAAATCAAATGCAATTGCGCTTCTTCCAATGGGAGTGTTTACGGCTTTTTATCTTTCATTGGGAATTATATTTGAATACGTTATGAAAATACCAATGGGCTTTTACAACGTTCCCGTTGTTGTTGCTTTTCTCGTTGCATTGCTTGTGGCTGTTGTTCAGACAAAGGGTGTAACTCTTGAGCAAAAGTTTGAGATTATGGGCAAGGGGATAGGTGACAAAAATATTATAACAATGCTTATCATTTTCCTGCTTGCAGGCATTTTCGTGGGTGTTGTAGGCAGAGGCTCCGCAGAAAGCGTTGCTTATTTTATGCTGTCCGTCACTCCGCCGAGATTTGCGCTTGTTGTTTTGTTTGTTGTCAGCTGTTTCGTTTCCACAGCAATGGGTACGTCTGTTGGCACAATTACTCTCATAACCCCCATCGCCGTTGCAATTTCAGCAGGCTCGGGCTTTTCTCTGCCCCTTTGTGTGGGAACGGTGGTTGGCGGTGCAATGTTCGGCGACAACCTTTCTTTTATTTCAGACACGACTATTGCCGCCTGTAACGGTCAGGGCTGTGCAATGAAAGACAAATTCCGCACTAATTTTTCGGTTGTTCTTCCTGCGGCGGTTGTTACCTTGGGAATAATTATCGCACTTTCATTTAACAGTGAAATTTCTGACGGAATAAGCAAGGAATATGACATGATTCAGATTATTCCTTACGTTCTCGTGCTTATTAGCGGAATAGTCGGTATCAACGTTTTTATCACCCTTTTAATCGGAATTGCTTCGGGCAGTGTCATTATGCTTTCAACAGGTGCGGTTGATTTTCCGACTCTTCTTTCTTCCATGGGTCAGGGTGCAAGCGGTATGTTTGAAACATCAATGGTTGCCGTGCTTGTGGCGGCACTTTGTGCTCTCATTAAAAGAAACGGCGGCTTTGATGCTCTTCTTTCGGGTATCCGCAAGGTGTTTAAGGGCAAAAAAGGCGGTCAGCTCGGTATGGGGCTTCTCGTAGGAATAATGGACATCGCCACGGCAAACAATACCGTTGCAATAGTTATGGCAAACCCAATCGCCAAAGAAATGTCTGCGGATTTCGGAATATCCAACAAAAAGGCCGCTTCAATTCTTGACACCTTCTCCTGCATCTTTCAGGGATTTCTGCCCTACGGTGCACAGATTCTCGTAGCCCTTTCTGCAGTAAATACCCTGGGCTATCGGCTTTCTGCTTTTGATGTTATCGCAAATCTGTTTTATCCGATGGTGCTTCTCGTAAGCTGTTTGCTGTTTATTTTTGTTATATCTGAGAAAAAGAAATAATTTATATAAAATTAACAAAAACTACTTGCTTTTGATGTGATTTTGGTATATACTGCTGTTATAGTTATACAAGGAGGTAACACTATGCCAACATTACACACTATGAAATATGCAACCAAACGCCAGAATCTTTTTCTTCGTGTTGCAATGGGACATTTTGCCACCAACAACCGCCACAGCAACTACTATATCGACGTAGTAACTCAGAAATCCCGTATGTCTGAGGCAAGGGCGGTTGCAGAGGAACTGTGCTCCTATTATTATGCTGACACGGTGGTTGATACAATTCTCTGCCTTGACGGAACAGAGGTTATCGGTGCCTGCCTTGCAGACAGCCTTTCAAAAGCAGACTTTGTTAATATGAATGCACATAAGTCAATTTATGTTGTAACCCCCGAAATCATCGGTGGCGGTCAGTTCATTTTCCGTGACAATATCGTTCCTATGATTGCCGGCAAGCACGTAATGATTTTAGGTGTTTCAATTTCATCGGGTAAAACTGCCGAAGCAGCTATTGATGCCGTTAAATATTACGGCGGCACCGTTACAGGTGTTTCTGCAATTTTCTCAACAGAAGAGGAGTGCGGCGGCTTCCCCGTGCGCTCGGTGTTTGACCCCAAGGACCTTGACAATTATCATTCGTATCCCTCTCACGAATGTCCGTTGTGCAAGTCAGGCGTAAAGCTTGATGCGCTGATTAACAGCCACGGCTTCTCAAAGCTTTAAATTCAAAACCACTCCTCGCGAGTGGTTTTCTTTTTGAATACATAACTGTGCTTGTTTGTTCCAAAATAGAATATAAATCAATTTCTACTTAAATTCTACCTACTTTTTGTTGCAAAAGGTCTGATAATCTGCAATAATGCCAACGAGGTGATTTTATGGATATGTACAAATTCGGTAATTATATTTGCAAATTAAGAGAACAACAGAATATGACTCAGGCGGACCTTGCCAAGGCGCTGGATGTTTCAGATAAATCAGTTTCTAAGTGGGAAAACGGACAAGCATTTCCCCGAATGGAAACCTTCGAAAAGCTGGCACACAGTTTGAATACGACCGTGGAAGATATTCTTTCCGCAAGCAAAGACGGAGTAAACAGAGTTTGCTTTACAAATGATTATTCCTACACGTTACAGCTCAATGTTAACGGACAGTTCCACACCATTTACACTGAAGAGAGTAAGTGGATAGAAGTAACGGAAAAAACTCTTAATGTCAAAATCTCAGGTGAACTCATAACAGATGAAGCTTTTGATGAGCTTCATGAAGAAAGCTCCGGCTGGAAAGAAAATATAACTGCCAAGTTTGTTGAGAAGGCAACAAAAAGCTTATTGAATATGACCTTACAGATTGATTGTTCATACAGAATTACGAATTTTCACCCTGATACCATATTTGTGATTGATGTGGATGATATTTCAATTCATAATGAATTTCTCCTGTCTGAACCGTTTATAATGATTTATCCCAAAATTGTTTCAGACGGTGATGCTCGCATTGAGCTGATGAATGCAAGGGGAAGAAATGCAAAAAAAGTAATTAAGAGCCAAAGCGCATGGGGAGCTTTGGGGGACTCGGGAATAGATTTTTTTTGGATGTTTATGGCTCTTCCAATCAGAAAAGCATATCTCAAGCACCTTTGTAAGCCTCACACTCTAAAGAAAAACATAATAAATTCAGAGCATTTTAAGGCAAAATCTGAAAAGCGTGACAAACTTGACAAAAAAATCGGTTGCTTGGGAGCATTAGGGATTGTGTTACTGGTTTTTATTGTGGGATTCTTGTTAGATGCACTTGTGTTTTCAACTCTTTTTGTCGATAGCGAAAGACCCTATCTTGTTGCTTCGGATTATTCAACAATAACATACTATGATGATGTTTACACCCGAATAGAGGATTTGCCTGAGGGTGCTGAGCCGGTTTTGTTTTTGGGCGC
>JAGBHX010000145.1 GCA_017935265.1 Clostridia bacterium
ACCCCACTTAACGGAAGACTAAAAACGTCAATTCTGGGCCACAATGAGCTTTTGATAAGTGAGCTTGTAAACAAGACTTTTGAGCATATAAAATAATAAAAACAAAGCTTCGGATTGCGCTGTTTTTGGCGAGTCCGAAGCCTTTTTATTTTTCTCATTATGCAGTTTTCATAAATAATGAGTTTAATTTTTTATGATGAAAGTACTGTACTTTGCAAGCAAAATAAGTTATAATTACTATGTATATTTGGGTAATTTTATCGTTTTTTATAAAAGTAGTGAAAGGGTGTTTTTTTATGAAGAAAAAAATACTTTCAATTTTAGTTTCTGTGTGTCTTATTCTGGCAACAGTTCAGCCGATAGCACACATTTTTGCGGCAGATTCGGTCTGGAGCGGCGGAACATCCGTGCCCTCACTCGCCAACGGATTTTATCAGATTTCAAGCGGTGAAGAGCTCGCCTGGTTCTCAGAGCAGGTAAATTCGGGCAGTACCACCATCAAGGGCAAGCTCACCAACAACATCATAATGAACGAGCAGTATTCAACCGCCAACAACTTCACCCCCATCGGCACTCCGGAATTCCCCTTCGGCGGTGAGTTTGACGGCTGCGGCTTCACAATTTCAAACCTTTATGTTTCAACCGAGGCAGATTACGCAGGCCTTTTCGGTTATGTTGCCGGTGTGAAGCCTGTTGTAGACGACAACGATGACTCTTCCACCGAGCTTGTTCAATATAATCCCCCGAAAATTATCAGCAACATTAACCTCACCAATGCCTCGGTTGCAGGCAATCAGAACGTAGGCGGTGTGGTCGGTTATGTAAAATATGCAGTTGTAACAGACTGCAAATTCAACGGAACAGTTTCCTCCACGGCCAACAGCACAGGCGGTATCGCAGGCTATATTTTTGACTATGCACGCATCGAACGAAGCTTCACCTCAGGCTCAATCAACGGATATATCAGAACAGGCGGTATCTGCGGTTATGTTAACAGCAACTCCACAGTCATAAAGTGCTACTCCAACGCAGACGTATTCAGCAACGCCAACGTCAACGGCAATGCCGGCGGCATTGTGGGAACAGCTTCTGCAAGCACCGTCAACGGCTGTTATTTCCTCGGCAGAGTTTACGGCCCCAAAAAGGTAGGCGGTATTATCGGCACCAACTCCTATTCAACTCTTCTTGGTTGCTACTCTCTCGCCCCTGTTTACACCACTATTCTCAACAACACCGAGTCTATTGCAGCCATTGCAGGCTACAGCCTCGGCGGAACATATTACAACTGTTATTACAACGAAACCACAAGCCTTTGGGCAGACGAAAATGCAGTTGCAAGAACTCTTGACCAGATGAAAAAATTCAGCTTTGCCCGTGAGCTCAATGAAAACGGCAATGCCTTTACATATGACTATATGGTGCTCAACAACGGCTACCCCGTTCTTGCGTGGACCCTTGAAACAGCCGTATGGGCAGGCGGTAAGGAAGAACCAAAAAAAGACAGCGCAGGCTACTATCTCATTTCCACAGCCGATGAGCTTGCCTGGTTTTCGGGCCTTGTTAACGGCACGCTGGCAGGGGTTGAGCAAAACACCTCGGCAAATGCAAAGGTCACGGAAAACATCCTTCTTAACATCTTTATCATTGAAAATTCAGACGAAACAAATATCTGGACTCCTATCGGAACAGCTGAATCACCCTTTAACGGAATTTTTATCGGCAATCATCTGAACATCGCAGGTGTATATACCAACGGTAAGAGCTATCAGGGTCTTTTCGGATATGTGGGTGAAAATGCAAACGTAAGTAACATCGTTATGCTTGACTGCCTTATCACAGGTGAAGAATATGTGGGCGGTGTTGCAGGCTATAACAAGGGCATTATTTCCACCTCAGGTAATGACAGCACCGTCAGAGGCGGCAAATACGTGGGCGGTATCACAGGCTACAACACGGGAACGGTTACCGATTCCTATAACGTGGGCACGGTTGAGGGCAACTCTGCTTCGGGCGGTCATATCGGCGGTGTTGCAGGTGCAAACCAGCGCGGTAAGATTCAGCAATGCTTCAACAACGGCACGGTTCAAGGCTCCGTGGGTAACTATTACGGCGGCCTTTGCGGAAGTGTAACGGGCGACGGTATTCACAACAGCTACAACGCAGGCTCTGTTAACGGCGCATATTACATCGGCGGTATTGCAGGCTATGCCACAGGAGCAACAATCAAAAACTGCTATAACCGAGGCAACGTCAATTCACAAAACACTATGGGCACCAACACCGGTAACTTCATTGGCTATGTCAGCGGCACCTGCAGCCTGACAAACTGCTATTATGACACGTCGGTTGAAAACAGCGTTTTAACAAACACTACTTATGCATCCGGCCGCGACACCTCAGAGCTTACAGGTGCAGACATTGTTTCAACCCTCGGCTTCCAGTCCGGTATATGGTCGGGAAAAGCAAGTAATTCCTATTTTGACTACTTCCCCCAGATTATCTCCCTTGCCACGGCAAACTGTGAAAAAATGAGGACTGACTCTCTTGAAAGCACAAGAGTTGTTCAGAAGCAGTATTCTCTTCACGTTAAAATTGACGGTAAGGAAGACTCATATTACACAAACTTTGAAAATGCCCTGAACGCTATCGGCACGAGAAAGGGCTACATTATCCCCATTCACAATATCACCCTGAGTGAAACCATAACAATCACCAACAACGTTACAATGTACGGCCTTGATTTTAACCGCACAATTACCCGTGACCCTTCGTTCACAGGTGTTATGTTCAACGTTACAGGCACACTCTCTCTCGGTGACATCAAAAACGGCAACGATGAAAACGTGCTTCTCACCTACGACGGCAACGGTGTCAACGTTACGGCGGTTGCTCCGATGTTTTATGTTGTTGCAGGTGCTACACTCAACACCTATGAGGGCTTCCGCGTTACCAACGCAAAGTCTTCGGCGGCGGGCAGTGTAATTTACAACGAGGGCACAGCCAATATAGGCGGCGGTGTTCTTGACGCAAATGAAAGTACAACCGACGCAGGTGTAATCTATAACGACCTTGGTACAGTTAATATGACCGGCGGCACAATCGACTCAAACCTTTCTTCAGGCAAGGGCGGTGCACTCTATAACAATTACGGCATTGTAAATATCAGCGGCGGCACATTTTCAAACAACTACGGAAAAACCTACGGCGGTGCAATTTATACCATAGGTGCAGATGCTGTTGTAACGGTTTCCGGTACGGCTGTGTTCACAGAAAACAACGCCAAAGCAGGCGGTGCGTTCTACGTTAACTCGGGCAGCTTTGTTATGAATGACGGCACAGTCAGCAAAAACTTTGCCTACAACACAAGAGGCACAACAATCACCGCAGGAGGCGGCGGTGCGGCATCTGTTGCTACAAGCGGTACCTTCACCATAAACGGCGGCACAATCGACAGCAACTATGTCTATACCGGAGCAGGCACAGGCTACGGCCTTGTGGTTTACGGCAAAATGCAGATGGGCGGTTCAGCGGCAATTACCAACAATGACGTTTATCTTGCCAAAAACAAAACCGTCGAAATCACAGACGGTCTGAGCGCAAGCGGAATCGCATTGACCATTACACCCAACACTTATTCCGCAGGGTACTACGTGCTCAGCGGTGCGTGTATGGGCCTCGGCTATCAGAAAATTGAAATCACTCCCGATGACTCAGGATATGACTGGAAGGTAAATTCCAGCGGTTATCTTATGAACACCGAAATTGTAAATGTGGCTTCCCTTAGTAAGTTCGGCGCATATTCTGTTGAATACGTTTCACTTGCCGAAGCCGCCGCAAACATCGGTGCAGGAGAAGAAGGTATTATTACAATCATCGGCAATAACACAATTTCCGAAACCATCAAAATTTACGGCGACGTTACCATCCTGAGTGAAACCGACCAGATTTTCACATCCAGAAGAAGCGGCAGCTTCACAGGTGCGCTGTTTGAGGTTCAGTCAGGCGGAACGCTCCGTCTCGGCTATTCCTCGGTTGAGGTTCAGGGCAGCGCGGAATTGTCTCCCGACGAGGAGGTTGGTGTAACAACCGATTCAATCGGCGGCGAATACCACCTTGACGGCGGTAATAACTATTACGGTGCTATGGGTACCGCCTCAATTAAGGTGCTCAAGGGCGGAACGCTTTACACCTACGATGATTTCTTCCTTGAATACGGCTATTCAACCGAAAGCACTATTTCTGTGCTTGGCGATATGTATATGTTCGGCGGAACAATCCGCAACAACGGCTCTGCAAACGGCGGTGCAATCAACATTGCTGCAGGCGGTAACGCTTACCTTTACGGCGGAACAATCACAAACAACCGTCTCATCGGCTCAGGCAACGGCAAGGCAATTTACTGCGCAGGCAACCTTTACAGAGCCGCTCATTCCTACGTTTATTATCAGAATGACGTTGAGGTAGCAAGGCAGAACACCTTCACCACTATTACAACCGACAACGACGTATATCTCACAACAAGCAAAAAGGTTAACCTTTCAAACGTTGAATCCAAGGTTCTCCTTTCCGAAACAGCAGACATCCCTGAGACCACCCCTGTGGCAGAAACAACAGTAATGCTCACATACCCCTCATACACCGTTGGTATGATTGTTCTCAGAGGAACAGACGTTGCTCTTCACAATAACTATTATGCAATCTCTTCTCCCGGTTATTGCATTGACACTCAGGGCAAGCTCGGAGTCAACCTTCTTGTTCCCGCAAACTCATCGTCATATAAAGTAACTCGCGGAACACTCAACTATGTATCAGGAATTGACACCTCTCTCAATCTTGCGGGATATGTTGTAACACAATTTGCCAACACGGAAAAGAAAGAGATAGTCGGCGTTGACGGCAATGTGCTTTCTTCCGATGACATTGTTACAACAGGCTGTGTAGTTAACCTTTACAGTGCAGACGGCACAGCAATAGTCGACTCAATTTATATTGTGATTTACGGAGACGTGGATTGCGACGGTTATATTGACGGCAGAGACTCAGTCCTTTTATCAGCACTTGTTTCAGGTGCACTCACCAGCTCTGATTTCACACCTGCACAGCTTGAAGCAGGTGACATTGACAACACTTCAAGCGTAAACGCAACTGACGTTCAATACATTCAGAAATGCGGTGCAATGCTTCAGAAAGTTCAACAGTATTAACAGCGAGGTAATAAAATGAAAATCAATAAAAGCTTATTCGGCACAACTCCCGACGGCAAAGCCGTTGACAAATATTCAATCACCAACGATAACGGTATGACCCTTGAACTCATCACCTACGGTGCAACAATTCAGTCCGTACTCATCCCCTGCGCCGACGGTAAAATCCGCGATGTTGCTGTGGGCTTTGACTCACTCGACGGTCATATAAATCACTCTGACTACGAGGGCAACACCGTTGGCCGTTATGCCAACAGAATTCATAACGCTCAGTTTACTCTGAACAATCAGAAGTATTGCGTAAGCGCTAACGAAAAAGGCAAAACCTGCCTTCACGGCGGCGGAGAATTTTCAACGGCAGTGTGGGATGCGGTTGAAGACGGCAACAACAGCGTTGTTATGTCATACACAAGTCCCGACGGAGCTATGGGATTCCCCGGTGAAATGAAATCAAAGGTTCGTTTTACCCTCAATAATGACAATGAGGTTGTAATTTCCTACACCGCCATCTGCAGCGCCGACTCCCCTATCAACTTCACAAACCACATTTATTTCAACTTCACAGGCAGCACTGAAAACAATGTTCTTGCCCACACACTCAGAATTGATTCCGATGCCATTACCCCCGTTGACGAAGACAGTATTCCCACAGGTGAACTCAGAGCAGTCAAGGGCGGTGCCTTCGACTTTAATGAAGAAAAGGCAATCGGCAGGGATATTGATGCAGACGATGACCAGCTTCACATAGGCAGAGGCTACGACCACAACTTCTGCCTCAATGAAACTGCAGGCGCGGTAATTACTGCAAAAGAAGAAACATCAGGCATTGAGATGAACGTATACACAGATATGCCGGGCGTTCAGCTTTACACAGGTAATTTCCTTGACGGAACAATCATCGGCAAGGGCGGACACCCCCTCATCAAAAACGCAGGATTCTGCCTTGAAACCCAGTTCTACCCCGACACACCCAATCAGCCGCAGTTCCCCCAGTGCAATTTTAAGGCAGGCGAGGTTTTCCGTTCCACCACCAAATATCAGTTTAAGTTCTGATTTATTACAAATATTTCTTTAATTGTTCACAGAAAGTACAAATTAAAGAATATAATTAAAATCAAAGATAAGAATTATAACAGAAAGAGGGATTTACTATGAGTAATGAAAAGGTTCTTGTCGTTGATGATGATACTAATATTTGCGAATTATTAAGGCTTTATCTTGAAAAAGAAGGTTATGCCGTTTCTATTGCGAATGATGGTATGTCTGCCCTGCAGACCTTTAACCGTGTTCAGCCCGACATCACATTGCTTGACATTATGCTCCCTCAGCTTGACGGATGGCAGATTCTCAGAGAAGTGAGAAAAACCTCAAACAAGCCCATTATTATGCTCACCGCAAAAGGCGAGGTTTTTGACAAGGTGCTCGGCCTTGAGCTGGGAGCCGATGACTACATTACCAAGCCATTCGACACCAAAGAAGTCATCGCCAGAATCAAAGCCGTTTTGCGACGCACCGGGAACACCGTTGAAGACAGCAGCGTCAAAAAGGTTGAGTATGACAAGCTGTCGGTTAATCTGACAAAATACGAGCTGATTGTTGACGGCAAAAAGGTTGATGCTCCCCCGAAGGAAATGGAGCTTCTCTTCCACCTTGCAAGCAACCCCGACAGAGTTTTTACCCGCGACCAGCTTCTTGATGAGGTGTGGGGATTTGATTTCTACGGCGACTCAAGAACGGTTGACGTTCACATCAAAAGAATCCGTGAAAAGCTTGCCAATGTTTCAGACAAATGGGAGCTTTCCACAGTATGGAGCGTTGGTTATAAATTCACAACGAAGGAATAATTATGAAAGTAAGAAAAGGCAGTAAGCTTTTCAGGCGGTATCTGCTGAGTATGTTTTCCATGGTTATGGTCAGCCTGATGCTTATGTGCATTTTGTTTTTGGGTATTGAAACCAGCCATTGGGAAAAAGAGCAGACCGAAACACTGTCAAGCTACACAAATGTTATTGCAGGCAATGTCAGAAATCTGATGCACAATTATCACGACAGCACGCTGAGCAACACCATTCCTGTTTATATTCTGGCTAACAACCTCAACACAATGTGTACGGCCAACAATTGCGACATTTTTATTTGCGATTTGAACGGAAAGGTTATTCTGTGCCGTGAGATGACAAACGGTGATATACGAAACAAAAAACACTGTGAAATTCATTCTCACTACGTTGTTCCTGAGGACATAATAGAAAAAGCAGAAAGCAGCAGATACAGTGACATCACACTTCTCGGCGACATTTATTCAGTTAACCAGCTTGTTGTGGGCACACCCATAAATTCAGGCTCCAAAACAATCGGTGTCGTTTTTGCTTCAAAATCTGTTGCTTCAACAATATATTCTTATATTTTGAACATTGCAAAAATCGTTTTATTTTCAGCCTTGGTTGTTCTGATTGCCATTACTCTGATTTCCTACGCAATGGCATACAGATTTACCCGACCTCTCAGACAGATGTCTTACGCCACCAAGCGCTTTGCGGAGGGTGACTTCAGCTACAAAATTCCCGAAAAGGGTGATGATGAACTGACAGAGCTTGCCAAGGGACTTAATAAAATGGCAACATCGCTGTCTGTGCTTGAAGGCTCAAGAAGAACCTTTGTTGCAAATGTTTCTCATGAGCTTAAAACACCGATGACCACAATCAGCGGTTTTATTGACGGCATTCTCGACGGCACAATACCCAAAGAAAAAGAAGCATATTATCTTGGTATTGTTTCGGATGAGGTCAAGCGACTTTCCCGACTTGTTACGGGTATGCTCAATATGTCAAAGCACGAAGCGGGTGAAATACAGATAACCGCTAAGGAATTTGACCTTTCGCAAAGTGTCATCAAAACAATACTCAATTTCGAATCAAAAATCACTTCAAAATCAATAGAAATAATCGGCCTTGACACCCTTGAAAGCTTCACTGTCACTGCCGATGAAGATATGCTGATGCAGGTTGTTTATAATCTTGTGGACAATGCAATCAAATTCACACCCGATAACGGCTATATCGGATTCAAGCTGTTTTCGGCAAACGGCAAGGCTTATTTTTCAATCCGCAACAGCGGTGACGGAATTTCACCCGATGAGCTTGAAAAGGTGTTTGAACGGTTTTATAAAATCGACAAATCCCGAAGCTTTGACGCCAAAGGAGCAGGTCTTGGTTTGTATATTGTTCAAAGCATCATCACCCTGCACGGCGGTGAAATCAAAGCCACCAGCGAGGAAGGAAAGTTTACCGACTTTTCTTTCTGGATTCCCCTTAAATAGTTTTATATTCAAAGCTCGCATCTCTGATGCGAACAGGAGGCAAATATATGGACGAAAACAACATTTTCCCCAATCAGGAAACAAACACACCCGAAATCAATACCCCTGTTGAAGCAGAGGCAACAGAAGCCAAGGCAGAGCCCAAAAACGAATACACTCCACCTTGGTATCAGCAGCCCTCACCCCATCACAGCTACACTCCCCCGAGGGAAAGTGAGTCGGCATACAGCCCCTATTCCTCTCAACAGAGCTATTCTTCCTATCAGCAGACTCAGACCACTCCCCCGCCTGAAGAACCTCAGAAAAAGAAAAACAAGGGCAAAAAGCTCCTTGCAGTTTTCCTCTCAGTTGTGGTTGTGCTGTGTGCTGTTCTGGGTGCATTCCTGATCAGAGATAACAATAAGCCTGATGATAACGGCAAGCCTCAGGGCGATGCTCAGCTTCAGATTGAAGATTCAAAGGATGTTCCCGCGGTTGACAGCGAAGGTGCTGTTTCCGTTTATGAAAACGTTTCACCCTCCTGTGTAGGTGTTATTCTTTATTCAACAGGCAACTCTCTTTTTTCACCAAACCATTCTGCAGGCACCTCCAACATTGCAGGCCAGGGCTCAGGAATTATAATGGGTGAAAACAAAGACTCCACCAGAACATATATCATCACCTGCGCTCACGTTATTGCTTCGGCGAGCTCATCCGGTTATAAGGTTGTTGTTCAGGACCATAACGGCGAGCAGTATGATGCTACTGTTGTAGGCTTTGACTCAAAAACAGACCTCGGCGTTCTTTCAATTGCAGAAACAGGTCTCAAAGCCGCCTCCTTCGGTGACTCATCAAAGCTGAGAATCGGTGAAACGGTTTATGCCATCGGTAACCCCGGCGGAACTGAATTTTTCGGTTCCTTCACAAGAGGTATGGTTTCAGCTATTGACCGTTCCGTCAGCAGCGAAATCGGCTACGATATGAAATGTATTCAGCACGATGCGGCTATCAACCCCGGCAACTCAGGCGGCGCGCTGATTAACGCGGCAGGTCAGATTATCGGCATCAACTCTTCAAAAATTGCTTCAACCGAATACGAGGGTATGGGCTTTGCAATTCCCGTCACCTCTGCTCAGGATATTATCAACGACATCATTGCCAATGGCTACGTAACCAACAGACCAAAGCTTGGCATCAAGTATTACCCCGCATCAAACTATCAGCAGTATGCTATGGTTGTTCAGATTAAGGGACTTCCTGCAGGCTCACTCATTATTGCAGAAATCGGCTCAGACAGTGCTTTCAAGGGCACAAAGGCTGAGGTTGGTGACCTTATCGTGGCAGTAAACGGTGAAAAGATGACCACAGCAGATGTTCTTCTTGACAAGATTGAAAACGGCAATGTTGGTGACAAGCTGACGATCACCCTTTGCAGAATCAATCAGAATTATGAAATTGACGAATTTGACGTTACCGTAACTCTTGTTGAAGACACGGGCAACTCAGAAGAAATGATGACCACCACAACGTTTGACTGGAACCAGTTCTTCGGATATTGATAAAAAATTAAGGCATAGCGGATAATCACCGCTATGCCTGATTTTTTTTTGCAGTTTAATAAGAAGAAACCATATCAACAATGCCCATTGCACCGTTGAGTGTGAGGCTGATGCCCATCATACTTACGTCCAGCCTTTTCAGGTCAACGTGCACCTGATAGCCCCAGGAGCAGGCACCCTTAACAAGTGAGCCTGTTTTGTTGTCAACCTTAATTACAACCTTAGGATTTTTATAATGAAGATAAAGCTCACCGTGCTCAAAATCAGCATTGAGTCCGTTGATCTCTGCGATTGCGGTTGCAACACCGTCCAGAACTCCGATTGTGCGGCCTACAGTGCCTTCGCTTGTTTTGCCGTAGGCTCCGTCGGTCTGCTCCACAAGATTGATTGTAACGGTGGTATATCTTCCGTCGTTAACCGCTTTTGCCGAAGCAAAGTCTGTGGCTTTAATTTTATCGTGAACGCCGGGGAGACCTTCGTGAGACGTTGAATTGTTGGCAAGTGCTTTTTTTGCAACAGGCTCAAACCAAGAAATAAACTTTCCTACTCCGCCGCTTCCGCCGTCAAGCTTTGTGAGGGTCATTGACTGGTTGTGTCCGAGACCGTCTTTTTCATTTTTGGTCATAACCAACTGATAATATTTAAGAATTTCAGCCTTGTCTGTGCTGTTAAGTCCTGAGGTAACTGAAATTTCTTTATTGGCGGGGGTTTCCTGCTCGGACACGCCGTCAGAAGTATTATCTGCCTGAGTGTCAGTCACTTCATCAGTCGCTTCCTGCGAAGCATCATCGTCCGTGATATTTTCAGCATAACCGCTGTTTAAATCGGTATCTGAATAATAATTATTTTCAGCCTCAGATGAGCTGCCTGCCGTGTTGTTTGCAACAATATCTGCAACCGCATTCTCATTTTCACAAATCTTTCCTGCAATTGACACGCTTGTTATCGCAACTGCAACACTGCACACAAGAGCCGCAACACATTTAACAACGGTAACGGCTATTTTGTTGTTTTCCATTTTTGCTCCTTCTCTCATATTTAATATAACAATTATACCCATAAAGCACAAATTTAATTGTTTATTTTGGAAAATTGAAAAGATAAATGTATAATTTTTCAAGAAAGGTATTGATTAAATCATTCTTTACTGTTATAATATGTTAGCTTAGTAAAGTAATAAATTGAAAGAGGTTGTTACTATGAAAAAGAAAATAGCATTAGTTCTTGCAATCATCGTTGCTCTCGGTGCAATTCTTGCATTTGCAGGCTGCAACAAGCAGGACGGCACAGACAAAGACACCAAAAACTCAGACCTTGCATACGTTCAGGATAACGGCAAGCTTGTTATCGGCATCACAGAATATGAGCCTATGAACTACAAGGAAAACGGCGAATGGACAGGCTTCGACACAGAATTTGCTCAGGCAGTTTGTGCTGAGCTTGGCGTTAAAGCTGAATTCTTCGTACTTGCAGACTGGGAAACAAAATTCCTTGAGCTCAACTCAAAGTCAGTTGACTGTATCTGGAACGGTATGACAATCACAGACGAAGCTCTCAAAAATGCCAGCGTTTCTGACCCCTACGTTAAAAACGCTCAGGTTATCGTAGCCAACAAAGACACAGCAGCAAAATATTCTTCACTTGAAGAAATGAAAGACCTTAAATTCGCAGTTGAAGGCGAATCAGCAGGTCACAAAGAAATCAAGGGCAAGGTTGCTGATGAAAATATCGCTGTTCTTGCTAATCAGTCAGATGCTCTTCTTGAGGTTGCTTCAGGCTCAGCAGATGCTTGCGTAATCGACATCACAATGGCTAACAATATGACAGGCGAAGGCACAAGCTACGCAACTCTTACTCAGGTTTGCTCACTCAACGAAGAAGAGTACGGCATCGCTTTCAGAAAAGATTCTGACATCACAGCCAAGGTTAACGAAATTATGGCTGAAATGAAGGCAAACGGCAAGCTTGACGCTCTTGCAGAAAAATATGACCTTACACTTGTTAAATAATTAAGCAAAATAAACATCTACTAAGAATTAACAACAAGTCTTACGGCTTGTTGTTAATTTTCGGTTGAGAGGAGATAACTTATGTTCTGGCAGGTTACCAAAGACCTCTTGGAGGGTTTCGGAACCACTCTCGAATTGTTCGGATTCACATTGCTTTTTGCCCTCCCCCTCGGTCTTATAATCAGCTTTGGTTCAATGAGCAGATTCACCCCTGTTAAGTGGCTGGTTAAAACCTTTGTGTGGATTATCCGCGGTACTCCCCTGATGCTCCAGATGATTATAATTTATTACGGACCGGGGCTTGTGGGAACTTACGCTTCACAAATAGAAAATCCCGGCATAATTATGAGCTGGCTTGCAACATGGAGCGTGTTTGACCGCTTTGTGGCAGTTCTTGTAGCATTTGCAATCAACTACGCCTGCTATTTTTCTGAAATTTACAGAGGCGGCATCGAAGGCATTCCCGTCGGTCAAAAAGAGGCAGGTCAGGTTCTCGGCCTGACAAAAACTCAGATTTTCTTCAAGATTACCCTTATGCAGGTTATCAAGAGAATTATCCCCCCTATGAGCAACGAAATCATTACCCTTGTTAAAGATACCTCACTTGCAAGAATTATTGCAGTTTATGAAATTATCTTTATGGGTCAGAATTACATCAAGCTTGAGGGTATCATCTGGCCGTTGTTCTACACAGGCGCATTCTATCTTGTATTTAACGGATTGCTCACAATCGTATTCGGCAAGATTGAAAAGAAATTAAGCTATTACAGAGGTTAATGCCATGGCTATACTTGAAATTAAAAATATTCATAAAAACTTTGGCAATACCAAAGTGCTCAAGGGCATTGACATTACCCTTGAAAAAGGTAACGTGCTTGTTATCATCGGCTCCTCGGGCAGCGGCAAAACAACCTTGCTTCGTTGCCTCAACTTCCTTGAAACTCCCGATAAGGGCACAATTTCCGTCAACGGAAAGGTGCTCATTGACGGTGAAGACAAAGCAACTCTTTCAGATAAAATAATCCGTAAAAACCGACTCCACTTCGGACTTGTGTTTCAGCAGTTTAATCTTTTCCCCCAATATTCGGTTAAAGACAACCTCACTCTTGCTCCCAGGCTCGCCCTGAAGAGTGAAATCAAGGAATACAAAAAGGCCCACGGTGCATCGGCCGCAAAAGAGGAAAAAGCACGAAGAGAAAAAGAAATTCAACAAAACACGCTCCGCCTTCTTGAGCCGGTTGGTTTGAGCGAAAAAATCGACTCCTATCCCTGCGAGCTTTCGGGCGGTCAGCAGCAGCGTGTTGCAATTGCAAGAGCACTCGCCCTTGAGCCCGACATTCTCTGCTTTGATGAGCCTACCTCCGCCCTTGACCCCGAGCTGGTGGGTGAAGTGCTCAAGGTGCTCAAAAACCTTGCAGAAAGCGGCAAAACGATGGTTGTTGTTACTCACGAAATGCGTTTTGCCCGTGAGGTTGCCGACCACGTTGTGTTTATGAGTGACGGTGTTATTGCCGAAGAAGGCACTCCCGAAGAGGTTTTTGACAACCCCAAAAACGAAAGAACAAAGCAGTTCTTACAAAGTATCATATAAGATAAAAAGCCGCTTTATTGCGGCTTTTTTGGAGGATTTATGACAAAGAAAAAACAGCTTTTAGGCAGTCTGCTTCTCCTGCTGGCGGCATTTGTGTGGGGCGTTGCCTTCGTGGCGCAAACCGAGGGTATGGAATTTGTGGGTCCCTTCACTTTTCAGGGCTCACGATTTGTAATTGCCGTGATTGTACTCATTCCCGTGATGCTTATATCCGACTCCTTTAAACGCAAGCAGGGCGTTTACGCTCCCCTTACAAAGCAGCAGAAAAAATACCACCTCAAGGGCGGTATTATCTGCGGCGTGGTGCTCACCGTTGCGGCAAACATTCAGCAGTTTGCTTTGCAATACACCACCCCCGGTAAGGGCGGCTTCATCACTGCGATGTATATTCTCTTTGTGCCGCTTCTCGGTATTTTTCTGAGAAAAAAGGTTTCACTTAAAGTGTGGATCGGTGTTGTAATTGCAACATTGGGACTTTACTTTTTGTGCATTAACGAAAGCCTTTCTGTTAACAAAGGCGATGCGCTGTTGCTCCTTTGTGCAATCGGTTTTTCGTTTCACATTCTGGTTATTGACAAATTTTCCCCGGGTTGCGACGGAATACGCCTTTCAATCATTCAGTTTGCAACAGCGGCAGTTATTTCGGTTATACTGATGCTCATTATTGAAAAGCCTCAGCTCAGCGACCTTGCCGCCGCGTGGCTTCCTATTGCTTATGCAGGCGCGCTTTCCTGCGCAGGAGGTTACACCTTGCAGATTATCGGCCAGAAATATGCCACCAACGCAACGGTTGCTTCTCTTCTGATGAGCCTTGAATCAGTTTTTTCTGTTTTGGCTCAGATGGTTCTTCTTTCTGCCATTCCCACGGGAAGAGAGTTTTTGGGCTGTATACTTATGTTTGTCGCAATCGTGCTCGCACAGCTGTCGGACAAAAAGAAAACAGCGTAAAAGAAAGCACTTTGAGCAAATCTCAAAGTGCTTGAATTTTTATTTTCTTGAAACGCCTTCCCACTCTTTAACCTTGGGAACATTCAACAGTTCTGCAACAGTTACCGCAATGTCCTTAATCGAACATTCAGGAAGCTCGTTACCCTGAGCAAATTCAGGTCCGCAGAACAATACGGGAATTGTCATATCCTCGGGAATATCCTCACCGTGTGAACGGTCGTGTCCGCCGTGGTCAGCAGTTACAATCAAGGTATAACCCTCAGGCAGATTGTTATAAAGCTTTTCAATGCAGGTGAAGGCCTTGTTTACGCTCTTGAGATACTGCTCGCTCATCCAACCGCAATCGTGACCGCCCACCTCGTCGGTTTCTCCGAGATAGAGAAATGTGAAATCGGGAAGCTCTTCTTTGATGTAAGGGATAAGTGCATCTGTAATTTTAATGTCGGTATCTTTCTGCTTATGCTGATTGAAGCATATTGCTGTGTGAAGATGGTCGGGACGGCTCAAATCACGAAGCTCCTCCCAGGTATAGAAAAATGCACACTTCTTGTCATACTTATCAAGCTGGTCAAAAAGGCCCACTATCGGACGAACCTGCGGCACGTAGGTGTTTGTGAGCATTCCGTGTCTGTCGGGATCAACACTGTGGAACAAGGCCATATGGCATGGAAGCGTAACAGAGGGCATAACCGTACGGCCGTTGAGGCAGTACGTGGATTTTTTTATAAGCTCGTTAACAAAAGGCTGACCGCATTCAAGCATACCGTCAGGTCTCATACCGTCAACCAGAACAAGCACAACTTTATTGTTCATTTTCAATTCTCCCTGTGAATATATTTTAAAATATACTACCATTCTGAAAAGTAAAAGTCAAGACAATTGGTTTATCCGCTTTTGCTTTATCTTGTCTTAATAAAACAAAAGCTCGGACAAGCCAAAAACCTATCCGAGCTATATTTTACAGTAATTCTTTTCTGAGCTCTTCGCCTGATTTGGGTGAGATGTATGCAGGGGGAATATCAAGCACTGTTTTGCAGCCTGATGCACCCTCAGCGTTAAGCCTTGCGGCGGCTCTTGCAAAAGCCACAAGCACGCTTGATGTAAACTCGGGGTTTGAGTCAAGCTTCAAGCTGTATTCGATGATGTGAGTATTTTCAAGTTCTGCACCTGTTTTTCCGCAACGGATAACAAATCCACCGTGAGGAATTCCTCCGTGATTTTCATTAAGCTCCTGCTGTGAAACGAAGTGAACGGTGGTGTCGTAATCTGCAAAATAGTTGGGCATTGTTTTAATTTCCTGCTCAATTTTTGCTTTGTCAGCGCCGTCCTTTGCCACAACAAAGCACTCGCGTGTATGCTTCTGACGAGTGGTGAGCTCGGGATTTGAGCCGCTTCTCACAGCGTCAAGAGCTTCTTCAACGGGGATTGTGTACTGCTTTGCATCAGCAACACCCTCAATGCGACGGATAGCGTCGGAGTGACCCTGACTTACTCCTTTGCCCCAGAAGGTGTAGTCCTTGCCGTCGGGGAGAATTGTGCCGCCGTAAAGACGGTTAACAGAAAACATTCCCGGGTCCCAACCCACAGAAATAACTGCAACCTTGCCTGACTCCTTGGCACAGGCGTCTACGTTTTTGAAATGCTCAGGAATTTTTGCGTGAGTGTCAAAGCTGTCAACAACGTTGAAAAGCTTTGCAAGGGCAGGAGTCTGCACGGGCAAATCCGTAGCACTGCCGCCGCAAAGAATCATAACATCAATTTTATCGGCAAGCTCAGCCGCCTTGTCAGCGTGATAAACGGGAACACCCTCAGTTTTGATTTTAAGACTTGACGGATCACGGCGTGTGAACACAGCCACAAGCTCAAGGTCATCATTCTGACGGATGGCGTTTTCAACACCTCTGCCAAGATTTCCGTAACCGTAAATTCCGATTTTAATACTCATAAAAAGACCTCCAATAATGCAGCAAAATATTGCTACAACGATGAAGTATATCACAACAGAGTCCACTATTCAAGAAAAAAATAATGTTTTTTTGAAAATTTGACTTTTCAGACAGATTTCGATATAATGTCTAGGATATGCACAGAAAGGAACAATCGGATGTTTAATACAATTATCTCATCAATCAACGACGCTCTTTACAGCTATATACTCATTATTATTCTCCTTCTCGGAGGACTGTTTTTTACCTTCAGAACAAAATTTGCTCCTTTCCGCTTGTTCGGCGAACAAATCAGAGCCGTAACGGAAAAGCCCACCGACGGAAAGGGTGTTTCTTCTTTTCAGGCTCTTATGGTTTCCACAGCCTCACGAGTAGGCACCGGCAACATCATCGGTGTTTCAACCGCTCTTTGTCTTGGCGGCTTCGGCTCTGTTTTCTGGATGTGGGTTATCGCCATTATCGGCAGTGCATCTGCATTGATTGAAAGCACACTTGCTCAGATTTACAAAAAGAAAGGCCCTGACGGATGCTACGGCGGACCTGCTTATTACATTGAAAAAGCTCTCAAATGCAAGCCTCTTGCAATTGTGTTTGCGCTTTTTCTGATTGTAACATACGGTGTCGGCTTCAATATGCTGGCCTCCTACAATCTTCAGTCAACATTCTCTTCCTACAGCTTCTATAATGCTGAAACAACTCCCTGGATAATCGGTCTTATTATTGCCGTTATTGTTGGCTACTGCCTTATGGGCGGCGGCAAAAGAGTTGTTAAAACAACAAGCATCCTTGTTCCCGCTATGGGCGTGGCGTACATTTTGATTTCGCTCTTGATTGTTGTGCTCAACCTCAAGGCATTACCTGGTGTTTTTCATCAGATTTTTGAAGAAGCCTTTGACTTTAAGGCAATTTTCGGCGGGTTCAGCGGTTCTTGTGTAATGTTCGGAATCAAACGCGGACTTTTCAGCAACGAGGCAGGTGTTGGCTCAGCGCCCAATGCCTCTGCTTCTGCCGAGGTTTCTCACCCCGTTAAGCAAGGTCTCGTTCAAGTGCTTTCAGTTTTTATTGACACAATTCTCGTTTGCTCTGCAACAGCATTTATGTGTATGTGCTCAGGTGTTGAGCCTTCAGAAAAGCTTTCGGGTGCACCTTACGTTCAAGCCGCGCTGTCTGAAACTCTCGGTGCTTTCGGTCCGATTTTCATTACCGTTGCAATGATGCTTTTTGCGTTCACAACCCTTCTCGGCAACCTCTATTACGTTGACCAGTGCATATATTACATTCTCGGCAAAGTACCGGGCAAGGCTTTTATGACCGTTTATCATATTGTTGCCGCCGCGCTTATCTTCCTTGGAGCAGGTCTTTCTGCCGACCTTCTGTGGAACATTGCCGACGTTACGATGGGACTGATGACCGTAATCAATATGCC
>JAGBHX010000146.1 GCA_017935265.1 Clostridia bacterium
GAATATTGGTCACTTGATGCCAAATTTACCGCCCCTTGCCGCAAGATTTTTTCAGCCGTATTTGTAGGTGACGAAACAGGCAAGGTTAAAATCACCAACAAAGAGCAGGCAGATTCTTACATTGCCCGCCTTGACGGTGCAAAGTATAATGTAACATCACTTAAAAAAGGAACAAGAAAAAAGAACCCTGCTCCTCCCTTTATCACCTCCACTCTTCAGCAGGAGGCTTCAAGAAAGCTGGGCTTCCAGTCACAGCGCACAATGCGTACTGCCCAGGAGTTGTATGAAGGTATTGACGTTGCAGGCATCGGCACAACAGGTCTTATCACCTATATGAGAACTGACTCTCTTCGCATTTCGGAAGAGGCAAGAGCTGCCGCAAATGAATATATAGTATCAGCTTACGGTGAAAAATATCTTCCCGAAAAGCCCAGATATTTTAAATCAAGAAGCAATGCGCAGGACGGCCACGAAGCTATAAGACCTGCAATTCCCTCACTTACACCCGAAAGAGTTAAGTCGAGCCTTACCTCTGACCAGTATAAGCTTTACAGCCTTATCTGGAAGCGTTTCATTGCTTCTTTGATGGCATCCTGTGTTCAGAACACGGTTAAGGCTGAAATCACAGGCGCAACCGATGAAGATATGGCACAGGGCAGATTCTGCCTTTTCACAGCCGCAGGCTACAGCGTGAAGTTTGACGGATATACGACTCTTTATGAAGAGGGCACCGATGATGAGGACGAGGAAGGCAACAAAAAGCTTCCCGAGCTCAATCAGGGTGATAACGTTAAGCTCAAGGAGCTTCTCGGTAATCAGCATTTCACACAGCCCCCCGCAAGATTTACCGAAGCTTCACTTATTAAGGCAATGGAAGAAAACGGCATCGGCCGACCCAGCACATATGCCACCATTATCACAACAATCACAAAGCGTGAATATATCAAGCGTCAGGCAAAGCTTCTTGTTCCAACCGAATTGGGCGAGGCAACAACAGGTCTTCTCAAGGAGCGTTTCCCCAAAATTGTAAATGCAAAATTTACCGCATCTATGGAAACTCAGCTTGACGAGGTTGGTGAGGGCAAAGAAGACTATATTCAGATGCTCCACACCTTCTATGATGAATTTGACAAAACTCTCCAAAAGGCAAAGGATGATATGAAGGACGTCAAAATCCGCCTTGAAGAGGATGTTACCGACATCCCCTGTGAAAAGTGCGGTCGTCTTATGGTTATCAAAACAGGCCGTTTCGGCCGTTTCCTTGCCTGTCCCGGCTATCCCGAATGTAAAAACGCAAAGCCCCTTGTTACCAAAACCAATGCAAAATGCCCCAAGTGCGGTGCAGAGGTTATTGAAAAGAAGAGCAAAAAGGGCTACACCTTCTTCGGCTGTGACAGCTGGCCGACCTGCGACTTTATGACATGGGATAAGCCAACCGACGATAATTGCCCCAACTGCGGAAAATCACTTTTCAAGCGTAAGGGCGGATTGCTCGTTTGCCTTGACGAAAGCTGCGGCTTTGAGAAAAAGGCAGAGCGTAAATCTAAAAAGAAAGAAGATTAACAATGAGTGACGTACTTGTTGTGGGCGGAGGTCTTGCAGGCGTTGAAGCCGCGTGGGCTCTTGCCAACAGAGGCTTTAAGGTTACCCTTGCAGAAATGAAGCCTCACAAAAAATCCCCTGCTCACAAAAGTGACAGTTTAGCAGAGCTTGTGTGCTCAAACTCTCTCAAGGCTGAGCGTCTGGGCTCTGCGGCAGGACTTCTCAAGGCGGAAATGGAGCTTTTAGGCTCTCTTTGTGTGGAATGTGCCAAAAAGACCAAGGTGCCCGCAGGCGGAGCTCTTGCAGTTGACCGTGATGAGTTTTCACGCCTTATAACAGAAAAAATCCACGCCCACCCCAACATCACCGTTGAGTGCCGTGAAATTACAAAAGTGCCCGAGGGCAACGTTATTATTGCCGCAGGTCCTCTTGCCAGCGACCCTCTTGCCGAGGATATAAAAAATCTCTGCGGAGGAAGCTTAAGCTTTTTTGATGCCGCGGCGCCTATTGTTACAGCAGAGAGCATTGATACGGAAAGTGCCTTCACCCAGTCGCGATATGACCGTGGCGGTGAAGACGACTATATAAACTGCCCTATGAATAAAGAGGAGTACGAGGCTTTTTATGAGGCACTTGTGAGCGCAGAAAGTGCCGATCTTCACTCTTTTGACAAAAAGAAGGGTGTGTATGAGGGCTGTATGCCCATTGAAATTATGGCATCCCGAGGAGCAGACACAATGCGCTTCGGTCCTCTCAAGCCTGTCGGACTCCGCGACCCGAGAACCGGTCACAGACCTTGGGCAGTGCTTCAGCTCCGCAAGGAAAATGCCGACGGCTCAATGTATAACCTTGTGGGCTTCCAGACAAATCTCAAATTTCCTGTGCAGAAACGTGTTTTTTCTATGATTCCTGCTCTTAAAAATGCCGAGTTTGTACGCTACGGAGTTATGCACCGCAACACGTTTATTGATTCTCCCCGACTTCTGAACAGCGATTTTTCCTTCAGAGGCCGTGAAAATCTGTTTTTTGCAGGTCAGATGACAGGCGTTGAGGGTTATATGGAATCTGCCGCCGCAGGTATTATGGCAGGGCTCAATATGGCTCTCAGATTAAAGGGCAAAGAAACGGTAACCTTCCCCGATTTTTCAATGATTGGCGCGCTCAGCCGATATATAAGTGACCCCACTGTTAAGGATTTTCAGCCCATGGGTGCCAATTTCGGCGTGTTGCCGCCCCTCCCCGAAAAAATAAAAGATAAAAAATTGCGTTATGAAACGCTTTCTCAGAGAAGTATGGACTATATGAGAAAGGAGTGTGCAAAATACAATGAAGTTTGAAGAATTACAGAATAAAATCGGCTACTGCTTCAAAAATGAAGCCTTGCTTGAAACAGCTTTGA
>JAGBHX010000147.1 GCA_017935265.1 Clostridia bacterium
CTTTCAGAGGTTATTTCAATCTTCTTCGCTTCATTGATGAACTTCACAATTCTCAAGGCTCCTCACCTTCTCTTCATCAACCTTGTTACCGACTCAATCCCTGCCCTTGCATTGGGAACTGAGAGACCCGAGGCTGACATTATGAGAAGACAGCCCAGAAAGAAGAATGACGGTATTTTCGCAGGCGGTCTCGGTGTTGACTGCTTCTATCAGGGCATTGTGGTTTCAATT
This sequence comes from Clostridia bacterium, assembly GCA_017935265.1. Taxonomy (GTDB): domain Bacteria; phylum Bacillota; class Clostridia; order Oscillospirales; family Acutalibacteraceae; genus CAG-488. The sequence continues at coordinate 232 of JAGBHX010000147.1, forward strand.
CTCACAATCGTTGCCTTCTACATCGGTGAATTCCTTGAAACAGGCCACCTTGTGCTCAGAAACGTTGCAGACAGCGAAGACGGTATGACAATGGCATTCTTCACAATGGCAATGTGCGAAATCTTCCACTCATTCAATATGCGTTCACAGCGCGGCTCAGCCGTTGGCATGACACTTAAGGGCAGCCACAACAAGCTCCTCTATCTTGCAATGGTTGCATCCTTCCTTCTCACCACTGCAGTTGTTGAGATTGACTTCCTTTCAAATCTCTTCGGCTTTGCTCACCTTGACGCACTTGAATACGGCATTTCTCTCGGACTTTCATTCCTTATTATTCCGATTGTTGAAATCGTTAAGTTCTTCCAGAGAAAGCTTGCAAAACACTAAATCATTTGTCCCCGATGCTGAAAAGTATCGGGGATTTTTGTATAATACACAAAAATCAAATGTAAATTTCTACGTATGTATAGGCAAATATGATTTGCATAACACTATATGTTGTGTTATTATAAAATCAGTTATTGCGGTTTAATGCAATAATCAAGTATAAATTGAAGGGATGATTAAAATGGCAAAAGAAAAAAAGGTCATCGGTAACGAAGGTATTTCCGATGCCCGTCAGTTGGGTATTCCGAGGATGTTGATTTTGGGATTCCAGCATATGTTTGCTATGTTCGGCGCAACAGTTCTCGTTCCGTTGCTTACGGGTCTTGACGTTGCAACCACACTTCTTATGGCAGGTCTCGGCACGCTGCTGTTCCACCTGATTTCAAAGGGTAAGGTTCCTGCTTTCTTAGGTTCTTCATTCGCATTTCTCGGCGGTTATGCCGCAGTTGCTCCCCTTGAAGCAGCAGACAATGCTCAGAAGCTCCCCTACGCTTGCTTAGGTGTTGCCTGTGCAGGTCTTGTTTACCTCGTTCTTGCGGCTCTTATAAAGCTTGTCGGCATCAACAAGGTTATGCGCTTCTTCCCCCCTGTTGTTACAGGACCTATCATTATCTGCATCGGTCTCGGTCTTGCAGGCTCTGCAGTATCAAACTGCGCAACCAACTGGCCGCTTGCTCTCATCGCTCTTGCAATTGTTGTTGTGTTCAACATCTGGGGCAAGGGTATGTCCAAGATTATCCCCATTCTTTTGGGTGTTGTGGGCGCATACGTTGTCGCTCTTCTCGTTGGTAACGTTGGCGGTGTTGATGGCTGGGCAATCGACTTCACAGCAGTTAAAGAGGCCGCTTGGATCGGTCTTCCCGTTCACAAAGCAAACACAATTCTTGCAATTGACTGGTCAAACTCTTCACTTATCATCAGCTCAATCGTTGCTATTGTTCCCATTTCACTTGCAACAATGATGGAGCACATCGGTGACATTTCAGCCATCGGTGCAACCTGCGGTAAGAACTTCATCAAGGAGCCCGGTCTTCACAGAACACTTATCGGTGACGGCCTTGCAACAAGCCTTTCCGCTGTTTTTGGCGGCCCTGCAAACACCACCTACGGTGAAAACACAGGTGTTCTTGCTCTTTCAAAGGTATATGACCCCAGAGTGGTAAGACTTGCCGCAATCTTCGCAATTGTTCTTTCCTTCTCACCCAAATTTGCTGCGGTTATCAACTCACTTCCCACAGCTATCATCGGCGGTATTTCATTTGTGCTTTACGGTATGATTTCTGCAATCGGTGTTCGCAATGTTGTTGAAAACAAGGTTGATTTCAGCAAGAGCCGCAACCTTATCGTTGCCGCAGTTATTCTTGTTTGCGGTCTGGGTCTCGGCAGTGTAAGCTTCTCAATCGGCGGTGTGGGCATCACACTTTCTGCTCTTGCAGTTGCTTCAATTGTCGGCATTATCCTCAACGCAATTTTCCCGGGAAAAGATTACAACTTTGACGAAGTAGGCTACACAAACGCAAAGCCTGACAAGGTTAATGAAAAATAAGATTAAGGCATAAATTAAGGAGGGCAATTGCCCTCCTTTTTTGTTGTTATGAAACTGATTTAATCCGCAAGGGTGTAGTAATTATCATAGGAATATGAATACCCTGTCTCACCCTCTTGGTAATGAAATTCAGGATAGTGCAATTTACCGTCGGTAAGTTTTCCGTTCTCAAACCACAATTCAATGTAAATATCACTTATCTCACCTTTGCTGTTCCACATACCATACGGACAAAGCCCGTTGCAAACAATTCTGTAATAATTGTCTTCACCGGTTTCGGTGTAGGTTGTAAATTCACAATAGATTTTACCATATTCTTTGTTAAAATAATCGAGAACATCTGTCAACTTTTCTCCACCCTTGTAAGACAGAAATGTTTGAACTTCGTCAGGAATATTACCATATCCATCTTTTGCAACCGTTCTCAAATCAGAAAAAGCGTTGCCAACACCCTTCGACTTGATGAACCCGTTTTCATCCCTTTGAATAAATATGAAACCGTTACCGTCATATTCATCATATTCCTCAATAAAATCAGGGTCAAACCATACTTCGTAATCATCACCGAAAAAGAATTGCAGTTCCCCAAATTCATTTATAATTTTTTTAGCTGTATCTTCGTCAAAAGTTTTTGCATATTTTTCAACCGTTGTATAACCGTTTAGTTCTTCAAGATAATACTCCGGTGTGAAATGATTATCCAGAATGTCATACACACTTTTAGACGACTCATTAGGCATATCAAATTCTGTGTTAAACCACCCCGGATAAAAGTAAAAATACTTTTCTGCAGGAACAATGAAACTAATGGTAAATACAGAAATCGCAAAATATACTATGCAAAAAGCAATAATACCTTTGCAACCTTTCCCGGGTTTACCGTTATGCCTGATTCTGTTTGCAAAGCCAAAACAAATTAACGACAAGCAGATTAACAACCAATAAGAGATTATATAAAAAGCGTTCTCGCAATCATAACTGATAACAGAATACTGTATTGACATTGTTTTCACTGCTAAAAAAGCTATAACTTCATACAGTGAAAAAACTGCACCGTAAATGTAAGCAGTAATGGTTAAAACATTGGTTACACCTAAAGTAATCAAGCAATTACGATAACCTTTTTTATAGAAAATAACTATCGCCATTATAACTATGAATGTGGTAATAAAGCCATATTCTGCCCCTGATGTGTCACCTTGACCATACACAACAGGTCTGTAACCGTCCAGTCCGTCATAATAACCCCAATTATAAAAGAACGTCCAAAAATGCAGAAAAAGCATTCCTAATCCTGTTAAAACACACACCCATATGCGTTCGTGGTGAAGCTCTTCGAAGTCGTTGCGGATTGTGGATTTGACCTCTTCGTCCTCGCCCATATCGGCGAGGGCTTTGTTTATGCTTGCTTCGTTGTCATAGCCGATTTCGGTATAGAAATCAATTCTGTCGAAGATGTGAGCTTCAATTTCGTCATGGAGGATTTTTTGTTTGTATTTTGGTATATTCTTCGGAATTACCGAAGCTATGTAGCTTTCAATTTTGTTCATAGAAACACCTC
>JAGBHX010000148.1 GCA_017935265.1 Clostridia bacterium
AACATTTTCCTCTTCTCCTTTCAGGTCGGTTATCCACAGCATTATTTCTTCAAGCACCGAGGCATTAAGTTCATAATAAATATACTTCCCCTCTCGGCTGTCACGGATTAAATCGGCATCTTTGAGCACAGACAAGTGCCTTGAAATTGACGCGCCCGTGACTTCAAAGCGGTCAGTAATTTCCCCAGCCGACATTCTGCCAGATTTGAGCATATTCATTATTTCGCGCCTGATTGGGTCGGCAAGTGCTTTGAGCGTTTGTTGGAGCCCCATATTTTTATCCCCTTTCATTTAACATTTAACCTAATTGTTAAATATATTATATCACGGATTTTTTATTTGTCAACAAAAAATCGGCTTGGGTTATTCCAGGCCGACTGATTGATTATTCTCTTTTAAAAGCTTTTCAAGTGTGCGTATAAACTTTTCATCCTGTTCGGGGGTTCTTTTGGACGGGCCTTTGAGTCTGCCCCCTGCCCTGCGGATTTTCTTCGACACAAAGCGTGAAAACAGAAGCTCATCAATATTTTTTTCGTTATATATAAGTCCGTTCTGGCTTATGGGAACTGCTCCCCTGGCAAGACACATTGCCGCAAGGCCGTAATCCTGAGTGACGGCAATATCTCCCTTTGAAAGCATATTGACAAGGCGGAAATCCACGCTGTCTGCGCCCTTTTCCACCACAACGGTCTCAGCTCCGTCTTTGTTAAAAACATGGGCTGTGTCACAGATAATCATACATTCCACACTGTATTTTTTGCAAAGAGCAACGGTTTCGTCCACAACAGGGCATCCGTCGGCATCAATAAAAACCTTCATAAAATCTCACTTATCAAAAATTTTTGTTTTATTCAAAGCGGCGCACAAGGGAAGCCCCAGAGCAAAGCAGGCAAGGCACTGACCCATTCCCACAGACGAAGCCATTGCACCGAACACAGGCCAGGTAAATCCACCTGTGTTGAGGGCAGAAATTTCTGCTCCGACAATCACCGCATTAAAAATCACGGGAAATACTGCCGACAAAATCGGAACACCGCGCAGGGTTATGTTGCGGGTTGCTCTTGAGCAAAGAGCCGCAAGCAGGGTTGCCACTGAGCCGCAGATGATGTCCGCCATTCCGTAGGGGCTTGACAAATTTGCAAGAATGCACCCGATTGTGAGCCCGGGCACGGCGGCAGGAGTGAGCACAGACAAAATTGTCAGTGCCTCAGCAACTCTGAGCTGAGTGCCCGAAAAGGAAATCGGCTTCAAAAACAAGGTAAGGGCGACGTACACCGCGGCAATAAAAGCCGCCTGCACCAGATAGACGGTTGATGTTTTCTTATTCATTTTTATTCTCCTTAGTTTTATTTTGAGTCAGGATGGTTTCGAACTGACTTTATAAATATGTTTATCCGCAGTGTGAGCAGCTTCCGCTCTCACCGCATTCGTGAATCTCACCTACGATGGGTGTGGGGTCGATTCCGCGACGGCGGTAATAATCTGAAACAGCCGCTTTGATTGCCTGCTCAGCCAGAACCGAGCACTGAATTTTGTGTGCGGGCAGACCGCCAAGCGCCTCAACAACCGCC
>JAGBHX010000149.1 GCA_017935265.1 Clostridia bacterium
AAAATCTCAGGGTTTTTCTTGTTCATCGTTGTTTAATTTTCAAGGTGCATACGCTGTCCTCGCGACAGCTTTGCTATCTTACCACACACTTCCTCTTTTGTCAACTCCTTTTTTTACCCTTTTTTCAACGGTTCCGTGTGTTTCTTGAGTCATTTTACCATATATTGAATTTACACAAGCAAAAGACACCATATATGTTGATTTTGCACAATGAAATTTTTTATTATCTTTTCATACGTTCAATTCGTGAATTGACCCTACTGTTGCATCTTCACCTCTCAGTCACTCCGTTACAATCCGCCGATAAATAAAAACGGGAGGGCACGGAGACCCTCCCTTACATTCGTGAACAACCTTGTTTCGTTCTAACCTTTTGTTTAAAAATTGGGTTTAGTAAGTTGATACTATCTATGCAAACTTTGCTCTTTCATCAAATCACTTTGTCTTTTGTACGGTTGCATTTGCAAAAATTGCGTCTCGTACAGTTCCTGAATGAATATAACGCGTGTTCCCAGTAGGTCCATCATAGACAATAGAAACTTTAAGTTGCTTAATTCCCGTTACATCCACTTCGCCTTTTATCGGCATCGTACTGCTTTTTAAATTTCCTGCGCTATATAACAATCTATTGTCGCCATAAATCTTTACGGTCATATAGCATTTCTGCTCTTCGCTACCCCCTTCCACAGCAACAGTAAATGCAAGTTTATTGTATTTACTTTCCAACAAATATATCGCATTCATCGGTCTCGTTTCATCGCTACCGTCCCAATAGTTATTAGTGCTACCCGTATGTTTATGTGCCATACATTTTTCATACACATTTCCAACATTGTCGGTTGCTGATGAAATCTCAAAATTATTACTTCTGTTAAACAATTGCAAATCAAACAACGACACTGGCGAATATGATGCATATAGCTTTTCTGCTTCTAACAGACTATTGTTTTCGGGGAATACTTGTTGTGCAGATTTTATGATTTTAAGGGCAGTTTCCCAATCGGTTGTTGGTTTTTTACACACGTCCGCTGCTATTTGAATTTCTCTCTGGCAAAACTCAGCTTCATATTCTGATATAAGTTTTAGTACATCTTCATCTTGGGGTATAATGTTCAATACCTGTTTAAGTAATGTAACAGCACCAGCATAATCACTCTTTAATATTTTTTCCTCTGATTCTTTTATGCTTTTTTCTTTTTGATTCTTTGTAGAAATAAGAATCATATTCTGTGCTTCCTCATAGTTGGAATCATTTTGCAAAACTCTATTCAATCTTTCTATTGAATCAAAATATCTTTTTGCTTCAAATAATGCTTTCCCTTCTGCGAAATCTTCTTTTGATACAGAAATCTCATTGAAGTGGGCGTACTTGTCATCTAAAAAAATTCCAATTTCTTTTTCAACATAAGTGACTTTTGCAACCTCTTTTTCAGCAATGTCTTTAGTAATTATTCCGTTTAAATACTCATTGTTAATTTGCTCAAAATAAGCTTCACAAGCACCTGTAGCTTCATCCTCTTTTGTCGAATTTCCTTGTATTTTTTCATAATACAAATCTACGGCTTCTTGATAATCACCTTTTGCCATATACATAAAAAAGTCTTTCACTTCTGCAGACACATCTAAATTTTCAAAAGCTCTGCTGGCAGTATCGCCTATTTGATTTTCTGTACAAGATGTTAAAAGAACTATCATTGCTATCAATAACAAGACACTAAAAACTCTTTTCATAACAAATCCTCCATTTTATATCTGATTTCCTTCTTTTTCCGTTTAAACAATCTGTCTCTTCTTCTCACCTCCTATTTCTCACATCTTAACAGAAAATTTCAATAAATTTTGCAAAATGGTACCAATTGCCTAATAAATGGTACGAATCAGTTAAAATAATAAAAAACTTATACATCATACTCTATTTGCAGAGCATTATGCCCGTTTTATAGGCAATTATCAGCACAATGAGTATAGAATAAATTTGTGTTGCGGTGTTTGACATGATTTCATATGAGCCGTTTTACAAAGCTCTGAAAAGCCGGAATATGAGCACTTATAAGCTTATAAAGGACTACAATACAAGCAGAAGTCTGCTTGACCGATTGAAGCACAACAAACCTATCAGCACGGTTACGCTCAATGATTTGTGCAAGATACTTGAATGCAGAGTCGAAGACATAATTGTTTATATTGAAGAATAAGCAACTGCCGCGGTTTGGTGTTTGCTTTTTTGTAACCCATTTTCCCGATTGACATAGTATATAGTGTAGGTTATCCCCTACGAAAGAAAGGAGGGGCAAGAGAATATGGGTTGCTGCAATAACTGGATCTGGATCCTTTTAATCATCGTTCTTTTCTGCGGTTGCGATAACGGTTGTTCTTCAAACAACAACTGCGGTTGCGGCTGTAACAACGGCGGTTTGTTCAACAACAATAACTGCGGTTGCTAACGGTACCCCCACTTGATGCGAGGGCTGTGGTTTTTTTGCCACAGTCCTCCTTTTTTGTTAATTTTTTAACTTGTGTAAAACCCCTTGAACACTTGCAGCAAAAGTTGTAGAATGTTATATATAATTGTATATATAATATTTTTCGGGTGAATTAAATGGTTAAAGCAAAAAAGAAGGCTATTTGCGTTGCGGCAATTATTCTTTGCGCGGCAATTGTTATCGGTCTTGTTTCTTATGACTTTATAAAAAGCTCCAACACAGTTGAATCCACCTTTCTTGCTATGGGTACGGTAATCACCACGTCAATCAGCGGCAAGGATGCTGACGCGGCAAGCGAAGCGGTTGAAGAGGCTCTTCTCGGGCTTGAAAACGCCTGCCTTTCACGAAGGGTTGAAGACTCCGACGTGTGGCGCATAAATCAAAATTCAGGCAATGATGTTTCTGTTTCAAGAGAAACTGCCGCCTGGGTCGGCCAAGCGCTGGACATTTCTGCCGACAGCGACGGTGCATTTGACATAACGGTAGGCAAGCTCACTCAGCTCTGGAACATCGGCAGCGGTGAAGAAACCGTTCCCAAAAAAGCAGAAGTAAAGAAGCTGCTTGAAACGGTTGACTACAAAAAAGTTGCTATCAGCAACACAAGTGTAAAAATCGACAGCGAACAAGCCATTGACCTCGGCGCAGTGGGCAAAGGTATTGCCTGCGATGCACTCAGAGATATTCTTGCTCAGTTTGATGTTAAAGAAGCTGTTGTTTCCGTTGGCGGAAGCGTGCTTATCTATAACCAGAAGGCTTCGGTCGGAATTGTTGACCCCAATAACAGCCAAAGCCACCTTGCGACTGTTGAAATTGATAATCAATGTATATCAACAAGCGGTGATTACGAGAGATTTTTTGAAGCCAACGGCAAAACCTATCACCACATTCTTGACCCCGAAACGGGCTACCCCGTGGTTACCGATTTGAGAAGCGTGACGGTTATCTGCGATTCAGGTCTTGACTGTGATGCTCTTTCAACAGCCTGCTTCGTAATGGGATACAGAGCGAGTCTTGATTTGCTTCAAAAATATGATGCCGAGGCCGTTTTTGTTTTTGACAATAATTCCGTCAGCGTTACCGACGGAATTAAAGATGATTTTAAGCTTACTTCAAGCAATTACACGGTGGAATGATGAAAAAGATTAAACTTTTCAGCAGATATGATTTATTGGTGCTCATTGCAATCAGCGCCATTGCCACAATTCTTCTTTTGCCCAACGTTTTCGGAAACAATGACAGCCTGACAGCCACAATCACCGTTGACGGTAAGGTTGTTGAAACGGTAGAGCTGAACAGGATTTCAGGTGTGCGGGAAATGTCACTTCAATGTACTCCTGCCGTTAAGGTGAGAATGGAAACCGGAAAAATCTGTGTTATTGATGCAGATTGCGAAGACAAGCTTTGTGTCAACTGCGGCTGGCTTGATTCTGACGGAGCTATGGCAGTGTGTCTTCCCGCCAAGGTTGTGGTAAGTGTTGACGGCACAAAAGCCGACAGCAAAGTACCTGACGTTATCACTTATTAAAGGATACATTATGAATAAAAAACTATTAACTCAAAACATTGCCCTTGTGGGTATTCTTTCCGCCCAGGCAATTGCGCTTTCTTACCTTGAAAGCCTGATACCCGTTATTCCGGGTTTTCCTCCCGGGGCAAAACCGGGGCTTTCCAATATAGTAACAATGTTTTCCGCAGGCACGCTGGGAATATGGCAGACTCTTTACATCACCCTTGCCAAGGCAGTTTTTGCAGGGGTAACAAGGGGACTGACCGCTTTTCTTACAAGCCTCACCGGCGGACTTCTCAGCACAGCGGTTGCTTTGCTTTTGCTCAGAAGCAAAAACAACAAATTAGGCTATGTAGGCATCGGCATAATCTGTGCCGTTTGCCATAATATAGGTCAGCTTTGTGTAGCCTGTGTTCTTTCAGGCACACCTGAGCTGTTTACAAGCTATGGCCCGTTTCTCCTTTTGGCGGCGGGTGCAACAGGATTCCTCACAGGTACGATTTTAAAATACATTATGCCTGCGCTGGAAAAACAAAAGAAGTTTATTATTAAATCTAATTAAAGGGGTTGAATAAATGAGCAAAGTCAAAGTCAGCGGAGTGCTCAAGGCTGTTGTCAAAGGCCGCGGCGGTGTTAAGGTTGACCACCGCAAAAACACGGCAGAGCTTGAAATAGTCAATATGCCCGCTCCGAAACAGGTTATTTTGCCAATGTCACAGCACATCGGTGCACCTTGCACACCCACGGTCAAGGTGGGCGACACGGTAAGCGTCGGTCAGGTTATCGGTGACAGTGACAAGTTCATCAGTGCTCCCATTCACGCCAGTGTTTCGGGAACAGTCAAAGCCATCGGCAACGTTGCATTGCCAAACGGCATGGTCGTTCAGGGTGTAACAATTGAATCCGACGGCGAAATGAGAATCCACGAAGACATCAAGCCGCCTAAGGTTGACTCTCTTGAAGAGTTCATCAAGGCTGTCAGGGATTCCGGACTTGTAGGCTTGGGCGGTGCAGGCTTCCCTGCTCACGTTAAGCTCAACGTTCCCAAAGACAAGCACGTTGACACTCTTATTATTAACGCCGCTGAATGTGAGCCTTACATCACCGTTGACTACCGCGAGTGTATTGAAAATTCATGGGATATTCTTTCGGGAATCCACATTATCAAGGATTTCCTCGGTATTAAAAGTGTTGTTATCGCCATTGAAAACAACAAACCCAAGGCTTTTGAAATGCTCAAGAGAATTGCAGACACCGATAATTATTCAGGTGACGCAATCAAAATTATGGAGCTTGAAGCAAAATATCCTCAGGGTGCTGAAAAAGTTATGGTGCTTTCTGCAACAGGCAGAAAGGTTCCTCCCGGAAAGCTGCCTGCCGACGTAGGATGCCTTCTTATGAATGTTACCTCGGTTGCCTTTATTGCAAAATATCTCAAAACAGGTATGCCGCTTGTCAGCCGCGCTCTTACTGTTGACGGTTCAGCAATTGCAGAGCCGAAAAATGTTCGTGTTCCGCTGGGTACCAATATTTCAGAAATCATTGAGTTCTGCGGCGGCTTCAAAGAAGAGCCTCACAAGATTATAACAGGCGGACCTATGATGGGTCTTTCCATTGTAAGCACCGACCTCCCCGTTTCAAAAAGCAACAACGCTATTCTCGCCTTCACCGAGCGTGATGCCGCCCTCACCAAAGAGAGCGACTGTATCCGTTGCGGCAGATGTGCAACAGCCTGTCCCATGAGCCTTATGCCAACGGTGATTGTCCGCCACGCTAAGGCAGGCGACGCAGAGGCTGTTGAAAAAGCAGGCGTAATGGTATGTATGGAATGCGGAAGCTGTTCATATTCCTGCCCGGCTAAAAAGCCGCTTGTTCAGAATATGAGAGCCGCCAAAGCTTTAGTCAGAGAGGCAGGTGCCAAAAAATGATAGAAATTAAAAACAAGCTTAACGTCAGCGCATCACCTCACGTTAAGTCACCCAAAACAGTTACGGGCATTATGCTTGACGTTATAATCGCCCTTTGCCCCGCACTTTTTGCTTCATTTTTCCTTTTCGGCCCTCAGGCATTGGCTGTTGTTGCCGTTTGCGTAGGCACCTGTGTGCTCAGCGAATTCGTTTGCCGCAAGGTTATGAAGCGAAACAATACAATCGGTGATTTGAGTGCAATCGTAACAGGCTTGCTTCTTGCATTCAACCTCCCCTCAACCATTCCCTTGTGGATGGCGGCTGTGGGCAGTGTGGTTTCAATTGTTGTGGTTAAACAGTTCTTCGGCGGAATAGGCCAGAACTTCGTTAACCCCGCCCTTGCAGGAAGAATTATTCTTCTTACATCCTTCCCCACCGCTATGGCAAGCTGGACCCGTCCTCTTTCCTGGCAGGCAGAAGCAGTCACAACCGCTTCCCCTCTTGCCTCAATGTATGACGAGGCAGGCAAATTCACCGCAGAAAATCTCCCCTCACTGACTGATATGCTCATCGGAAACCGTGCAGGCTGTCTTGGTGAGGTTTGTGCAATCGGCTTGATTTTGGGCGGACTTTACCTTGTTATCAGAAAGGTTATTTCTCCCGTTATCCCCCTTGTATATATTGCAACCGTAGGTGTGTTTATGACCTTCGCCGGCGGCTTCAACATGGAATTCGTTGCATATCAGCTTTTAAGCGGCGGTCTTCTTCTCGGTGCAATCTTTATGGCAACGGACTACACCACCTCCCCCATCAGCCTTAAGGGCAAAATCATTTTTGCAATAGGCTGCGGTCTTCTGACTTCACTCATCAGATTCTACGGCAACCTCCCCGAAGGCGTAAGCTTTGCAATTGTTATTATGAACATCTTTGTTCCTCATATTGAAAGACTTACAGCTCCCAAGCCCTTCGGCACAGTTAAAGAAAAGAAATCCAAGGAGGTAAAATCAGCATGAAAAAAGCTATTTTAGTCCCCACGATTTCACTTTTTATCATCTGCCTTTGTGCAACCTTTCTTCTCGGAATCGTTAACGACATAACCAAGGACAAAATTGCACAGAATGCAGTTGAAACTGAAATGAACAGCCGTAAGATTGTTATGGCTCAGGCAGAAAGCTTTGGCGAAAAGGTTGAGGGTGATTACACCTACGAAGGTGTTGCTTCTCCCTACAGCTACGTTGAAGCTTGCGACACAGAAGGCAAGGTTGTGGGCTACGTTTTTGTCACTCAGTCCTCAGGCTACGGCGGAGCAATCAGCACAATGACAGGCATTGACACCGAGGGCAAGGTTACCGGCGTTGAATTTCTTCAGATTAACGAAACCGTAGGCCTTGGTATGAACGCCACAAAAGACTCCTTCAAAGAGCAGTTCAAGGGTCTTTCAGGAATAATCGGTGTCAACAAAAACGAAAGCACCGAAACAGAAATCAAAGCACTTACAGGTGCAACAATCACATCAAAGGCTGCAGCCAAAGGTGTTAATATTGCACTTGATATTTATGAAAACGTTATAGGAGGTGAGAACAATGGCTGAAAAGAAATCATTGGGTAAAGAATTTACCAAAGGTCTTATTAAAGAAAATCCCGTTCTCCGCCTTGTTCTCGGCACCTGCCCCACATTGGCGGTTTCCACCTCAGTTATGAGTGCGGTGGGCATGGGCGCATCTGCAACGGCTGTTCTCATCTGCTCAAACATTGTTATTTCTCTTTTGAGAAAGGTTATACCCTCAAAAGTACGTATTCCCGCATACATCGTTATTATTGCTTCATTCGTTACCATTGTTCAGATGGTTGTCAAGGCCTTTATGCCTGAACTTGACGAACAGCTCGGTGTTTACCTTCCGCTGATCGTTGTTAACTGCATCATCCTCGGCCGCGCTGAAGCCTTCGCAGGTAAAAATCCTGTTTTAGCTTCTGCTGTTGACGGTCTGGGAATGGGTGTAGGCTTCACAGGTGCACTTTTCTGCATGGGCTTTATCCGTGAGCTTTTCGGGAGCGGAACCTTCCTTTCAGGCATTGCGGGCATCAACGGCGGCAACGGTATTGCCGTTCCTTTCCTCAACGAAAATCCCATGCTGATTTTTGTTCTTGCCCCCGGCGGATTTTTCGTTTTCGGTATTCTTATGGCTGTTGCCAACAAAATTGCCGAAGGCAAGGGTCTTCCCAAGGCTGAGCTTCACGGCTGTGAGAATTGCCCGATGGCAAGCTCCTGCACAATCATCAAAAAAGATGAATGCAAATCAAATGAGGAGGTGGCTGTTAAATGAGTTACACTAAAGAGCTTATCGCAATCCTCATAACCTATATTCTCACTCAGAACTTTATTCTTTCTAAATTCCTCGGTATCTGCCCGTTTTTGGGTGTTTCCAAAAAGCTTAACACAGCAGTGGGTATGTCAGCGGCGGTTATTTTTGTTATGCTCATTTCAACCGCTATCACCTACCCCATCTATAATCTGCTTGTTCTTTTCGGACTTGAATACCTTGAAACAATTGTTTTCATTCTCGTAATTGCCGCTCTTGTTCAGCTTGTTGAAATTGCAATGAAAAAGTATATGCCCCCTCTTTACAATGCGTTGGGCATTTACCTTCCCCTTATTACAACAAACTGCGCTGTTCTCGGTGTCGTTCTTCTCAACATTGACACAAACGGCTACAGCGGAACAATGGAAAACTTCGGCAGAGCAATGATGAGCTCGTTGGGTGCGGGCCTTGGCTTTATGCTTGCAATGGTTATGTTTGCAGGCGTGCGTTCAAGGATCGAATCCTGCGACGTTCCCAAATTCCTCAAAGGTCTTCCCATCACCCTCATTGCCGCATCAATCACTTCTCTTTCATTTCTCGGCTTTGCCGGTCTTGTTGAGAATATGTTCGCTTAAAGGAGGTTCACACAATGGAATTTACACCTATTCTCATCGCGGTTGCCATTGTTGCAGGTCTCGGACTTTTGCTTGGTCTCGGTCTTGCGGTAGCCTCCATTGTAATGGCAGTTCCTGTTGACAAAAAGGCTGAAGAAATCCGTGAATGTCTCCCCGGCGCAAACTGCGGTGCCTGCGGATTTTCAGGCTGTGACGGCTACGCCGCCGCCCTTTCAAAGGGTATCACCAAAAACACCACTCTTTGCTCCCCCGGCGGAAACGAGGTTTCAAAAGAGATTGCCCGCATTGCAGGCCTTGAAGCAGGCACAGTCAAGCCCATGGCGGCTGTTGTGCTTTGCCAGGGTATCAAATCCAACTGCGACACCAAAATGGTGTATCAGGGAATTGAATCCTGCAAAATGGCAAAACAGCTTTTCGGCGGACCCAAAGAATGTATTTACGGCTGTATCGGCTACGGCGACTGTGTTAAGGCCTGCCCCTATGATGCAATTCACATCTGCGACGGCGTTGCAAGAATCAACCCCCTTGCCTGCCGTGCCTGTAAGCAATGTGTCAAAACCTGCCCCAATTCGCTGATTAAAATGATGCCCTTGCACGAAACCAAAGCCGCTGTTCTTTGCGCCAATAAGGACAAGGGTGCCGTTACCCGCAAGGAATGTAAAACGGGCTGTATCGGCTGTCTGAAGTGCGTTAAGACCTGCGAGTTTGAAGCCATTAAGGTTGAAAACTTCTGCGCTAAGATTGATGCAACCAAATGCACCGGCTGCGGAAAATGCGCTGAGGGCTGCCCCACCAACGCAATTCAGCTCATTACACTTAAATAACACAATAAAGACCTTGATTTTAAGTCAGGGTCTTTAATTTTTGCCTTGACAGTGAATTATGCTTATGATATAATTTCTTTGTAATGAATATTTGGGGTTCACCCTATTTCAAATTTATAATGATTGGAGTTTTTCAAATGGAAAGAATTAAAACAATCGAAACAAGAGACCTTGTTGAAAGCATCGAAAACGGCGGTTGCGGTGAATGCCAGACATCTTGCCAGTCAGCTTGCAAAACTTCTTGTGGCGTTGCTAACCAGCAGTGCGAGAATTGCGAAGAATAATTTATTTTCGTAAATGTACTAAACAGGTAATACGCTGAGTATTACCTGTTTTTTATAATCGGAGGAACTATGGTACACCAGTATAAACTCAACGGCTACAATATTGTGCTTGACACCTGCAGCGGCTCTGTGCACACAGTTGACGAGGTTGCTTACGATATTATAGCTTTATATAAAGAAAAGGACGCAGACGCGATTGCTGACGAAATCACCGCAAAGCACTCTGACGTTACCCGTCAGGATATTTTTGACTGCATCGAAGATATAAAAACCCTTGAAAAAATGGGCAAGCTTTATACCCCCGACACTTACGAGGGTATGGCATTTGACTTCAAAAACAGAAACACCGTTATCAAGGCTCTTTGTCTTCACGTGGCTCATACCTGTAACCTCAACTGCAACTATTGCTTTGCAAGCCAGGGCAAATATCACGGCGAAAGAGCATTGATGAGCTTTGAAGTGGGCAAGCGTGCGCTTGATTTTCTTATTGAAAATTCAGGCACAAGGCGCAACCTTGAGGTTGACTTTTTTGGCGGTGAGCCCCTTATGAACTGGGACGTTGTGAAACAGCTTGTGGCTTATGCCCGTGAGCAGGAAAAAATTCACAACAAAAACTTCCGCTTCACTCTCACCACCAACGGTATTCTCATTGACGATGATGTTATTGAGTTTTCCAATAAAGAGATGAGCAATGTTGTTCTCAGCCTTGACGGACGAAAAGAGGTTCACGACCGTCTCCGCAAGGACTATATGGGCAGAGGCAGTTATGACACTATCGTACCCAAGTTCAAAGAATTTGTTGAGCGCCGCGGCAACAAGAATTATTATATGCGCGGAACATTTACCCATGCCAACACAGATTTTACAAACGACATTCTTCATATGGCTGATATGGGCTTCACAGAGCTGAGTATGGAGCCTGTTGTCTGCTCACCTGATGACGATGCCGCCCTCACCAACGAGGATTTGCCTGTTCTTTTTGAGCAGTATGAAATCCTTGCAAAAGAGATGATTGAAAGAAAAAAACAGGGCAAGCCCTTCACCTTCTATCACTATATGCTGGATTTAAAGCACGGCCCCTGCATCTATAAGCGCATATCAGGCTGCGGCTCAGGCACAGAATATATGGCAGTTACCCCCACGGGTGACCTTTACCCTTGCCATCAGTTTGTTGGCGATGAAAAATATCTTCTCGGAAACATCTATGACGGAGTTACCAACAAAGATATTCAGGATGAATTCAAGCTTTGCAACGCTTATGCACGCAAAGAGTGTGACGACTGCTGGGCAAAGCTCTATTGCTCAGGCGGTTGCGCCGCAAACTCATACCACGCTTCAGGCAAAATCACAGGCATTTATGAATACGGCTGTGAGCTTTTCAAAAAGCGCATAGAATGTGCCGTTATGCTCAAGGTTGCCGAAGCAGAAGAATAAGGTAATTATATGGAAACACCTATTGTTGATTTTGTAAAAAACTACACAAAAAGCAACAAGGCCAGGCTTCATATGCCCGGCCATAAGGGTGTGCCGTTTTTAGGTATTGAACAAGCTGACATAACCGAAATCAAAGGTGCAGACGAGCTTTATTCACCCGAGGGAATTATTCTCAGAAGTGAAGAAAACGCGTCTGCGCTTTTCTCAACTCAAAAAACAGTATATTCCGCAGGCGGCTCAACGCAGAGCATTCATGCTATGCTTTACCTTGCAAAAATAAAAAGCAAGAGTAAAACCGTTTTTGCCGCCCGCAACGCCCACAAGGCTTTTCATTATGCCTGCGCAAAGCTTGAGTGCAATATCCATTGGCTCTATCCCGAAAAGAGCTCTCACCTTTGCTCATGCGTTATAACCCAAAAAACTCTTACAGAAGCCTTTGAAAAAGCCGACACTCTCCCCTTTGCGGTGTATATCACAAGTCCGGATTATCTTGGCAAAATAGCAGATATAAAAGCCTTGTCCGCCGTTTGCCGTCAGTATAATGTCCCCTTGCTTGTAGATAATGCCCACGGCAGCTATCTTGCCTTTTGTGAAAAAAATCTGCACCCAATTGCTCTGGGGGCAGATATGTGTTGCGACTCTGCGCACAAGACGCTCCCTGTGCTCACAGGCGGAGGGTATCTGCACATTGCAAAGGATAACCGCTTCGGCTTTGCAGAGCACGCCGTTCAAGCTATGAGCATTTTCGGCTCGACGAGTCCGTCATATCTTATTTTGCAATCCCTTGATTTGTGTAACAGATATATTGACTGTAAAATCAAAGACGACATTAAAGCCTGCCGACAAAAAATTGAAGAAATCCGCGCGGTTATGCCCGTTACCGATGTTTCGGATGAACCGCTGAAAATCACGGCAGATATGCGCTGTGTGGCAAACAGAGATGTGTTTGAAAAAGCAGGAATCGAGCCTGAATACAGCGATGACGATTTCACCGTGTTTATGCTCACTCCTCAGAACAGTGACGGGGACTTTGCAAAGCTGAAAGAAGCATTCACAAAAATGCAGATTGTTAAAATCATCTGCGAAGAGCCGCCGGTCATCCCCCGCGGAGTGCAGAAAATTTCGGTGCGGGATGCCATATTCTCCTTGAGCGAAACGGTTGAAATTCAATATGCTGTCGGCAGAATCTGCGCAGCTCCCACGGTTTCCTGCCCACCTGCAATTCCGATTGCCGTCAGCGGTGAGGAAATCACACCCGAACACATTGAGCTTTTTAAAAAATATAATATAAACCGCATTTCTGTGGTAAAAGAATAACTCTCCATACGCTTGTACGGAGAGTTAATTTTTTTATAATATAATCGGCAGAACCTGTCCGCCATTTTCGCGGGATTCATCGGCAAGGAACACAGCAAGGTGACCTTTCATTGAATCCTGAATTGATGTGCAGGAAATTGACGGCTCGCCGCCAACCACATAGTCAACAAAGTCTTCAGAAAGAAGCAAATCTCCGCCGCCGTGGCTGTCATCTTTAACGCTGACGTCAACCACCGTTTCGCAAAATTCACAGCCTGGGCGTGGGTCAATCATAGAAATGGTGAATTTGCCGTCTTCAAGGTCGCCGAAAATCTCACCCTTTGTGCCTGTGATATGTATTGTTCTCATTCCCCTTGTTGCACCGCCTACCATGTTGTGAGTGCCGGTAGCTCCGCTTTCAAAGTTCACAAGAACGCTCTGATGGTCAATAACATTATTG
>JAGBHX010000150.1 GCA_017935265.1 Clostridia bacterium
AAAATCTCAGGGTTTTTCTTGTTCATCGTTGTTTAATTTTCAAGGTGCATACGCTGTCCTCGCGACAGCTTTGCTATCTTACCACACACTTCCTCTTTTGTCAACTCCTTTTTTTACCCTTTTTTCAACGGTTCCGTGTGTGCCGTGATGCTGTGTTAAAAATACTTGTCTATATGTTGTTTTTAAACATCATTTCCACACAAAATATGTATAAGATACACAACAAAACACCTATTTAAAGCGTTTTTTAACTTTTTATTTATTTTTTACTTTTTTTATGATACAATATAAAAAATCTTTTTAGGAAGTGATATAGATGAAAAGAGTGGCTCAATTTGAAAAAGTCAGCTTTGAGCAGTTTTATAACAGTTGGAGAGATGATTTCGGCGGTACCGAAGACGAAGTCAGAAGCATATATAATAGTATACCAATCCCCCGTCGCGCTACATCCGGTTCAGCAGGCTATGATATTTTCGCCCCTGTGGACTTCACTATTGCTCCGGGTCAAAGCCTCAAAATTCCCACCGGCATTCGTTGCCGTATTGAAGACGGTTGGGTGCTTAAGATCTATCCCCGCAGCGGCCTGGGCTTCAAATTCCGACTTCAGTTAAACAATACTGTTGGTATAATTGACAGTGATTATTATTACTCTGACAACGAAGGGCACATATTCATCAAGGTTATGAATGACACCAATGAAAACAAAACAGTTGAACTCAAGGCAGCCTCAGGCTTCGCACAGGGCATTTTCATTGAATACGGCATCACATTTGATGACGATGTTACCGACATTCGTAACGGCGGTTTCGGAAGCACAACCAAATAGCGCAAAGCACCTCAGACGAGGTGCTTTTTTATATGTCCTATTTATAATGAAAAGAACCGAGGAGTTGCCCTCCTCGGTTCGGATTATTAAATTAGTTCATTCCAACTTAAGCATCAAAAGAATAAGTCATGAAATATGCTTCTTCGATACCTCTGTCGTAGAATGTCCAGGTCTTGTCGAGGCCGATTTCGCCAATCAAGCTGTCCTTACCAAGCTCAACTCTAAGGATACCGTAGAGTCGTACCTGTCCCTTGAGATCAACATCGATATCAAGATCGGAGTCAGCTATTGCGGCAGAAACCGCATCGATAGCCACATTTTCGGTAGCTTCGGAAATAACCTCGCCGTTAGCATCTACAAACTTGAGTGATGCGAAAACTTCTGCACCAATACCGCCGATTACGCGAGCATCAACGATTTCATAACCGAAAATACCCAAACCAACGCCGAAGCCAAGGCAGATTGAGAAGTTACCGTAAGCATCAATGCGATTGTCTACAACTTCTTCATCATAGATGATTCTTGCCTTGTTGTTGATGATTTCGATACCGGTCTGGTTCTCTGATGTTACGATGAATTTGATGTAACCGTCAACACCGATAACAAGTGAGAAGTTGAGGCCGATTGTGAGAGATGTGTTACCGATAGGAATATCGAACTTAGCGATATCAATCTGAGTTTCACCCTCTGCTACGTCGAAGAGACCACCCTTAACTCTGTCAAGGAATGTAACAGCATCTGCGCCATCACCAAGCTCTCTTTCAACAAGAGAAGCTGTGTATGAGCCGCTGAATGTTGTTGTGTCTACAAGGTCATAAGTAGAAGTAAGGTATACTTCGTTGAACTTGAGAGATTTGATGTCTGCATCAAACTTAGCGTTAATCTTAAGGTCAGAAAGCTCGTACTCTTTAAGAATGTTTACATGGCCGTTAGCAAGTGACTTGCCGATGCTGATGTAAAGAGAGTCATTACCTGTAACCTTAATCTTAATCTTGAAGCCGCCAACTGAGAAGCTGATGTTTGCAAGAGACTGAATAAGGTTTGCATCCTTAAGGATATTGTTGATTTCTTCCTTAAGGTCAAAGCCATCAAGACCTGCAAGATCAGCGCCTTCGCTTATAACTTCGCCGTTACCGTCTGTGATAGCAGCAGTCTGAAGCACGGGGCTGAATGAACCTTCGTAGTCGATTGTGTCGATAACTTCTTTAACATCAGCTTCAGAAGTGGTAACTGTGTTACCCTCAACAACGTCAGCTACAAAAGCTTCGTTACCGGCAACGAAAACGTCACCTGCAACAAGGTCTGTTTCTTCAGCAAAGGTAAGAACGTTACCATCTGCTGTGAAGTCAGCGTCAACTTCCTTAACGCCGTCAACATAGTCGAGTGCATACTCTTCGCCGTCGAAACTACGGTTTTTCCAAAGGTCTGAAGCAACATCAAGGGCCTCCATAGCGTCAGCCTTATCCATTGCGTAGGTGGGTACCATGCCAATTGCGTTTGTTTCGATAACGCCTCTTGCAACTGCAACTGCAACCTTTTCATAGTGCTCAAGCTCAGCAGAGTTGATGATTCTTACAGCAAGAAGCTCTTCCTCTGTTGCCTTGAGAGCAGCAACGTTTACAAGAGTTGTAGCAACAAAGTCAGCAGATACGGGAGCTTCTAAATCGAGTTCGCCGTCTTCATAGTCAACGAGAACGCCCATTGCCTCAGCGATTTCATAGTCAGAAGAGCCTGTGAAATCCTGGAAGGTGTTGAGGTTAAATTCTTCATTAACTGCTGCCAACCACTCGTTAACTGTCATTGTTTCAGTGCCGGGCATAACAAAGCCGGGAATGAAAGAAGACACTACGAGCATAACAATTGCCATGATGATTGAGAGAATTTTTTCCATAGTCTTTTTCCTCCTTTTTTATTTGTAAGGTAGGTTTACGGACGAAAACGGCACAACGTTAATACCGCTTTCATTACAAAATGTATCGAAAGGTACACTTCGCCCCTATTAACCTATCTTCATGGGAATTATACTATTTAAAAAGTTAAAATTCAATAGTTTTGCTGAAAATTTTTCCCGATTTTGCAAAATTTTTATACATATACAATATATGGTGTTATATCTGCAATCAATTCCACAACCGCCATTCTCCCTATTTTCATTATATGAACTATTATTCAAAAACACTACAATTTTTGATTTAAAATTATTTAAAATAAGGCTTGATTTTGCAAGGGCTATATTGTATAATTGTATGCACTTCCGGGTGTGGCGAAGTTTGGTATCGCGCTTGGTTCGGGACCAAGAGGCCATGGGTTCAAGTCCCGTCACTCGGACCATAGTGAGTATTCATAACACAAGTGAATACTCACTTTTCTTTTTTTACATTTCCTCTAAGTTTAAATTGTTATGTATCGAGCAGGTTTTAGCCTGCTCTTTTTTGTTATGCCGTTAAATACTCAA
>JAGBHX010000151.1 GCA_017935265.1 Clostridia bacterium
ACACATATCTGTTGGGACAGTGAAACAACAGTCGAAAGTGTGGCTTGCTTGATAAAGAAAGAGTGAGTAAACACAGTCTTTTGTTATAAAGTCAACCCTGTTCATCTAAAAAGCAACGTTCAGAACCATATCTTACTTAATTGATTATCTTCCGACAAATTTCACTTATACAAACAGATGATTGTTATGCATACCCAATACCCAAAATGAAAGAGATTGAAAACATGAAAAACACTTACATAAAAGTAGAAAAAGTCTTAACAGTTACACTTTTTTTAATATTTATCTTCTATGTTATCGGGATATTTGTTACAAATTTCAACGGTAGACTTTTCTATGACTTTGATATGTATTCAGATTCCCTAATTTCAAAAAAAATGTGGGAACAGAAAACTTTTATGCCAATAGATTGGATTTTTGGGAACCAACACTACATAATCGCGACACCCAATCTTGTGGCATTGATATATGGAATAATCGGAAACAGTTTTTACTCTATGGCCATTGCTTCTTCAATGATGTTTGTTTTGACTATAAGCGCTTACTTGTTTTGTTTTGGTCCAAAACTTTCAAAATCAGCATTAGCTATTTCTTTAGTTTGCCTTGGCGGCGGTACCCTTGTTAATACAGGGATCGCAACTGACTTTAACGGATTGCAGTTGTTCTTCACCATGGCCTCTTATTATTCTTGTTATTTAATAGGATTGTTTACAACTCTTGGATTTTATTTTAAACTGCGAGAACACTCGAAATCAAATTTTTTCCTTATATCATTAGTACTACTAATAAACTTTGGCTTAGGAATGAATTCTATAAGGCAAACACTTGTTTGCGTCATTCCTATAGTTATAATGGAAATTTTACAGTTTCTTGGCTGTTTTCATAAAAGTAAATCTTTTCGTTTATCTCTCAAACAAAACACAAAAACAATTTCTTTTGTTTTTGCTGTTACAATTTCAAATCTTTCGGGTATCATTGCACTGAAACTTACAGAAAGTTCAAGCACAATGGATAATGCGCTTCACTTTTCGTTCAAATCACCAGATATAACTCAAAAATTTATTGCCGCCTGTAATAGCTTTGTTGATTTTAGCGGATTGAAATATTTAAATCACTCCATTAAATATATTCCATTAGGATTCCTCTCTTTGTTTTTTACCATAATTGTAATTGTTGCTTTGGTTTTAATGTTCAAAAACAAAGACTCAAGCCGTATAGCAATAGGTTCATACTGTTGCCTTATTAGCTTGCTCGGCACATTTGTAGCTAGTGTTTTCTTATTAGAAACACGCTCAACATATTATTTTATGTGGTTCCCACTTGTTGTTTTGTGTTGCACATATTCGGCCAATCTATTCCAAAATAAAGCCAAGTTATTTTTTATGTCACTTATAATTATGGGATGTCTAACTAATACCGTTTAGTCCTATACCTTTAATCTTTTGAATTATTTGAATTATAACGACAAATACACTCAAATGGCAGATATAATTTGTAAAAATGGCATTAAATATGTTTATTGCTATGCCGGCACCGCAACAACAATCTGCGGTTACAGCAATGATAATTTTGAAATTGGTTTGGTATTCATTGATACTGATTGTAACGATGAATACATAGCCTATCCTGTACCATACATTCAGTCAAAGGAAACCTTCACACACGTTAATGACGACTCCGCTGCCTTTTTAATACATGAAGATGGTTTGGATAATATGAAAAATCTTTTACCGGAAAAAGATTGGCTTCATTTTAATAATCAAACACAATTAGTAACAAAATATGAAGCTGAGCCAGGATACATCTATTACCTATATAAAATGAACGATACAATTATTTCAGGTTTTGATACAAATAACTGAGCAAAATAATTAATCAAAGGAGTTATATTATGAGCAACGGACTTACAAGACGCGAGCTTGAAATTACAGACATTGAAAAAATCAGACATATTCTTGACACATCATTAGTTACCCACGTGGGTATGGTTGACGGCGACGAGCCTTATGTTGTGCCCATGAATTTCGGATACATCATGGACGGCGACAAGCTCACAATTTACCTCCACGGAGCAAAAAAGGGAAGAAAAATTGATGTTCTTCGCGCAAATCCCAAGGTTTTCTTTGAAATGGAGTGCGACCTTCAGCCCTTTGAGGGTGATGTTGCCTGCAGATACGGTATGGCATATTCATCATTGATGGGCAAAGGTAACGCGGTTATCGTTGAGGACGTGGAAGAAAAGAAGCTTGCTTTGAGCGCGGTTATGAAAACTCAGACAGGCAGGGACTTTACATTTGAAGATAAAATGGTCAGCTTTGTCAACATCATCAGAATTGATGTTACTGCTTATACCGCAAAATGCCGACCGATACCGAAGAAATAAAGGAAGCAGGGATATAAATGAAACCAAAAGTATTACAAAATCCCCAGACCAAAACAAGAACAGTTTATCTTGATTATCTGAGGGTCTTTGCAACCTTTGCTGTAATTGTTATTCACACTTGTGCAGATTTTTGGTCAACTGGGACTGTACTATCCTTTGAGTGGAACGTTCTCACAGTGTATGAATGCTTAGTAAGATGGTGCGTGCCGATTTTTGTAATGATTAGTGGTGTGTTATTTCTGAACCCTGAAAAAGAATTAAATATGAAAACTATTTTTACTAAAAACATTTTCAGGCTTATCACTTCATATGCTTTTTGGTCTTTATCGCATTCATTATTTACCAGTAGACACGATATAAATGTTCTAAAAATTCTATCTCAAACAATCGGTGGTGTACCTCATCTTTGGTTCATCCCTATGATTATCGGAATTTATTTAATCCTTCCGTTTTTAAAGAAAATATCTAAATATAAAGAATTGGCAATTTATTATATTTTTTTATTTTTCCTATTTACACTGTTAGTACCGCAAACACTCACTATAATATATGAGTGCATCAATATTCCTCGATTATCTGCTGTCGCAGATCCGTTTAATTATGTTTTAGAAAACTCCCACTTCTTTTTTGTAGCTGGTTACTCAGGATTTTTTCTTCTCGGTTTTCGTTTATCGCAGACACAGCTTACTCAAAAGCAAACGCTGATAATCGAAGTTTCAGGATTTTTATCAGTTATATTCACCATAATTTCAACAGTATTTTTCAGTAAAAAACTATCAAAGCCTGCGGATTTTTTCTTAGAATATCTCACCGTTAATGTTCTGTTGGAAAGCATTGCTGTTTTTATTTTCTTTAAACACCTATTCCAAAAAATAAAAATCAGCAACAGAGTCAATTCCTTTGTGGCAAAACTCTCAAAATACAGTTTCGGAATTTATCTGTGCCATATGCTGGTTTTAAAAATTGCAAAGAAAATAGGCCTAACAGCTGTTTCTTTTAACCCAATATTTGCAATTCCTGTAACTGCACTGTTTGTATTTATTGTTTCTTGCATTATTTCCGCAGTTATACATAAAATCCCTGTTTTAAAGAAGTATATCGTTTAATCCAACAACTTTTACAGATGAGATTTATAAAACTTTCAGAAATTTTCAATGCGACCGAGTATACAAGCTTCAAACAATCCTATATATCACTTCAAAAATTCAAAAATATGTTTTACCTGACAAAAGGTAATGAAAACTAAAATGCAAATTATCGAGGTAATATTATGCAAAGAATAACACAACCAACTCAGCTTGAAACCATTGAAAACAACAAATTCATCGGTGAGCTTCCCAAAATGAAGAATTCCGCAATTACATTTTCCGGTGAAAATAATATTCTTTTCTGCGGCAAGGATGTAGTCCTGTCGGACTGTAATATTAATTTTAACGGTAATAATTCTGTCATTTATCTTTGCTCCAGCCGACACGAATACAAATTGAACGTAACAGCTAATCACAACTGCGTATTTTATGCCGGCAAAGACAACTATTTCAACGGCATATTAAACGTGGTTCTCTCTGAACAAAAGCACGTTTTCATCGGCAATGAGGGCTTGTTTTCCTTTGGAATCTGGCTCAGAGTTGCCGACCCCCATCTGGTATACAGTGTTGCAGACAAAAAAGACGTAATTATTCAAAAAGCATCTTTTTAGGTGACCATATTTGGGTCGGACAGTCTGCAATGATTTTGAAGGGAACAAAAATTCACTCGGGAAGTATAGTCGGAGCACTCAGCGTTGTTGCTAACAAAAAGATCCCCTCAAACACCTCCTGGGCAGGAAACCCTTCAAAAGAAATCGCACAGGGTGTTTTTTGGGACGGTGCCTGTGTTCACGGTTGGACTGATGCCCAGACAAAAGCCCGTTCAACCTTCAATTCTGAAAAATACATTTACAATTATCAAAAAAATCAGTTTGTTGATTTTGATAAAATAGATTCAGACCTCAGCCGGTCAGAAGGTGCTGACAAAAAGTTTTCTGTTCTCAAAAGTATTTCCGACAATGCGGATAAAAACAGATTTGCGTTCAGCCGTCAGGAAGAAAAATCCACATTCAAAAAACTTTTTTCAAAATAAGATTATCTCTTCAGGAGTATTCAGATGAAGCTTTCAGAAATTCTCAGTGTCGTCAGCTATGACGGTGCAATTAAAGAAAACGTTGAAATCAAAGATATTATTTACGATTCCCGCAAGGCAACTGACGGGATAATTTTCGTATGCCTTTCGGGCCTCAAGCTCGACGGGCACAAATTCGCTCAGGGTGCTTATGACAACGGGGCACGTGTTTTCATCTGCGAAAAGAATGTTGATTTACCTTCCGATGCGCAGGTTTTCATTGTTGAAAACTCCCGTGTTGTTCTTGGTGAAATTGCAGCCAAATTCTTTTCCTACCCTGCCCGTGAAATTAAGGTTATCGGCATCACCGGTACAAAGGGCAAAACCACCGTTGCCCATCTTGTTCAGGGTATTCTCAATGAAAGCGGTATCCCCTGCGGAATTATAGGCACGGTGGGTGCTGAATTCGGCGGAGAAAAATTCCCCACCAGCAACACCACTCCCGAATCCTACGAATTGCAGAAATTGTTCAGAGCTATGCTTAACAAGGGCTGCAAGGCTGTTGCCCTTGAGGTTTCATCTCTTGGTGTGAAGCACGGCAGAATTGACGGCATACCCTTTGCCTGCGGAATTTTCACAAACCTTTCCCCCGACCACATCGGCCCCCTTGAACACGAAAGCTTTGAGGAATACGCCTATTGGAAATCGGTTTTCTTTGAAAGATGTGAAACTGCCGTTATGAATTTTGACGATGCGGCCTATGAAATTATGAAAGAAAACTGCAAATGCAAAATCCTTTCTTACGGCCTTGATGAAAAATATGACATCAGTGCCAAAAACGTTTCTCCCCTTCGCACGAGAGAAGAAATGGGCATCAGCTTTGACTGCCGTGCATTTGACAACGAGCTTAAAATTACATCTGCTCTCCCCGGCACCTTTAATGTGTATAACATTATGTCTGCCATGGGTGCGGTAATTTCTATCGGTTGCAGTCTGGACAAAGCCGTCGATGCGCTCAAAAAGGTCCGCGTTAAAGGACGTGCCGAAATTGTAAACGTTGATGCGGATTACGACGTTATTATTGACTATGCTCACAACGGTCTGAGCCTTAAAAGCATTATTGAAACCCTTTACGATTATAAAACAGGCAGAATTATCTGTGTGTTCGGCTCAGTTGGCGGAAGAACTCAGGAACGCCGCCGCGAAATGGGTCTTGTGGCAGGCAGCATGTGTGAAATGTGCGTACTGACCTCTGATAATCCCGATTTTGAAGAGCCTATGAGCGTTATCAACGACATTGCAAAGGCAGTTGAAGAAGCAGGCGGCAAATACATTTGTGAACCTGACAGAAAAAAAGCTATTGAAAAAGCATTGAGTATTTCAGAAAATGGTGATATAATTCTCCTTGCGGGCAAAGGCCACGAGGAATACCAGCTCATTGAGGGTGTTAAAGTGCCTTTTTCCGAAAGAGAATGTGTCAACGAATATATGCGGAGGTCCGGCGCAGATGCTTGAATTCAGAACAGAAACCAATATGCAGGAATATGATGAATTTTTAAACGAGCATAAAGGCTCGTTCATTCAGTGTTCCCGTTGGCCTCAGATCAAAACCGCGTGGAAGCCTTATTTCTATTCGGGCTTTGAAAACGGCAAGCGTGTTTTTTCCTGCCTCGTGCTTGAAAGAAATCTTTCTGTCTGCGGAAAAATATGGTACATCCCCGACGGCCCTGTGACAGATTACACAAGGCCTGACATTATTAAAGAATTCACAAAATTCATTAAAGGTGAGCTTAAAAAGCACGGTGCAACAGCCTTGCTGACAGACCCACACATTCCGTTGAGAATCAATAACGAAGAAACCAAGGTCGGTCTTGACGTTCACCAAGCGTTTATTGACGCGGGATATGAGCTCAACCACGATGCGGCACGCTACATTTATAAGGCGCCCATTCAGTATATGATTAACCTCAAAGACGAAGACGGCAAAATGCTCACCGCCAAAGAGCTTCTCAAAAAGTGCGAAAAAGGCGTGAGATATTCCGTAAGGGTGGGCGAATCCCGAGGACTTGTGAGCCGCTGTGTGACAATTGACGAGGTAGAAAAGGACCCGTCCTTGCTTGAAGATTTTGCAACGGTTATGCGTTCAACCTCTGAGCGTGACAGCTTCATTGAAAAAAATTCAGATTACATCAAAAAGCTGATGACTGTTTTCAATGACTGTATGGATCTGACTCTCGTTTACTATGACAAAAACGCTGACAAAAAATTTGAAGATGACCGTCAGAAGCAGCTGGCACTTAACCTTGAAAAAATGGAAACTGCCAAGGAAAGTGTCAAAAACCGCCTTACTAATGAAAACGAAACAATTCTTCAGCAGAGCAAAAATTATCATCTTCGCAAGGGAATTGCAGACGATTTTTCAAAAGAAGACAAATTCGTGGTTGCAGGCGGACTTACAATCCGCTACGGCGGTGTAGCAAGCTGTATGTTCGGCGGAAGCATTGACATCTTGCGCAACGAAACGCGCCCCAGCCATTTTGTAAACTATCTCAGGCTTTGTCAGAGCATTGACACAGGCTGTGACTATCACGATCTGGGCTATGTGCTCGTTGACAATCTCAACATCCCTGCTGATAAATCTCAGCCGCTCGGCGAGCTTACCCCCAAAGCAAACTTTGTTGGCATCAACTCCTTCAAAGCAAGCCTCGGTGCAGATTTGTATCAATTTGTGGGTGAGTATGTTTTAATTAACAACAAACTTCGATATAGCATTTATGATAAACTTGTTCCCGCAGTAAAAAAAGCTAAGGTAAAGCTTCTGAAGCTGTTGCGCGCAAGCAAGAATTAAGGAGGATATATCATGAAAGATAAAGATTTTGATTTTGACACCAGCGAGCTTCTCTCAAGCCTTGACAAGCTCAAAGCAAAATACTCCTTCAACTTTGAAGATGATGATGCTTCTCCCGAGGTGAAAGAGGATTCCGTTGAGGCTGTTGAAAAGGAGCCTGTTATTTCGGTTGAGATTGAAGAAGCACAGGATAAGGCAGAAGACGTTACTGTTGAAGCTGTTCCCGTTATCGAAAGCAATTTTGAAGACGACATTGTTGTTGAAAAAGAAGCAGCAAGCAATGATATGTCCTGGCTGATTGACAGTGACACACCCTCTGCCGAGGATGATGAGCCCGACGATGAGCCCGTAATTGTTCCCGACATTGTTGAACAAGAAGCCGTTGAAGCTGAACCCGAGATTGATGAATTTGACGAGCCGGAGATTGAAAAAGAGCCCGTTACCGAAACTCCTGCCGGGGCATGGTATCTCACTCCCGAGGTTACACAGGATGAAGCCGAAGAAGAGCAGGCAGAAGCCGACGAGGATGAACCCGAGGAGGAAGAGGAAGCTTCATTTGTTGAAGAGGTAGAAGAAATCGTTGCTCCCGAAGAAGAGGAAGACGACGAATTTTCTGACCTTGATGAAGACGACGAGCTGGTTGTAATCAGAGGTAACGCTCCCAAAGAGGAAGAAAAGAAGGAAGAGTCTGCCTTTTTCACCGCTTTTATGGAAAACACCGCAAGTGATGACAAAAAGGTAAAGCCTCCCAAGCCCGTTAAATCTCCCAAGCCCGTTAAAGAGCCCAAAGAGCCTAAGGAGAAAAAGGCAAAGAAGCCTGCAAACCCAAAGCGTAAAAAGCTTATTCTCAACATAGTTATTTCTGTTGCGCTTGTTGTTGCATTGTGGGCATGTCTTTTTGTAACGGATATTCTTCTTGTAAGCAACTGGTCTGCTCCTGTTTTCTGCGCAGAAAGTGAATCCTATGAAGACGGAAGCAAAACATACACGGGTGCATTTTACCAGATTCAAATCAGCGTGAACGAGGACGGCTCAGTAAGCCGCGTCAGTCTCCCCTGGTTTGCCAAAGGACCCAACGGCGAAAAATAATCAATCAGACCGACTTCTTTCAAGGAAGTCGGTTATTTTTTGTTTATTGACATTTTTCCTCTGTATTGTTAAAATAAAATCAACCGATTTGAAAGGGTGATTTTATGAAGCTTGGTATTATCAACGGCTGGAGTGAAGGCTGTATTCAGTACGTTCACGAAAAAGGTCTTGAAGCCGTTGAATTTTGTGTTAACGATAATTATGACTCTGCCGAATTTCTCGCTCAGGCAGAGGCAATTAAAGGCTACAGTGAAAAGTACAATGTAGCTGTCGGCTCAATGGGTCGCTGGGGAATGACAAGAATTGACGAAAACGGAAAGGTTATTCCCGAAGCCCTGCAGCACGACAAAAATCTTATTGAAGCCGCATCAATCATCGGCTGCCCCGTTTACAACTGCGGTGTCAATTACACTGATAGCCTCGGCTTTTTTGAAAACTGCCTGATTGCCATTGACTATTTCAAAAATCTGGTTGCTTTCGGCAAAAAAAAGGGCGTTAAAATTGCAACCTACAACTGTGACTGGGAAAACTTTGTTATTGAGCCTAAAGCCTGGGAACCTATTCTTTCTGCCGTTCCTGAATTGGGCATAAAATATGACCCCACCCACTGTATGAGCAGAGGCTGTGATTACCTTATTGAAATGCGCGATTGGGGTCACAGATTTTATCATTTCCACCTTAAAGGAAGAGTTGAAATCGAAAATGACAGCTATGACGATGCACCTGCAGGCCTCGATATGATTAAGTGGCCCGCAGTTATGGACATTCTTTATACCAAGGATTATGACGGTATGCTTTCAATTGAGCCTCATTCACATTATTGGACAGGCAAAAAGGGTCAGTGGGGCATTGACTTCACAATCAACTATTTCAAGCCCTTCATTA
The DNA here is from genome assembly GCA_017935265.1 of Clostridia bacterium. GTDB lineage: Bacteria > Bacillota > Clostridia > Oscillospirales > Acutalibacteraceae > CAG-488. The sequence goes on from JAGBHX010000151.1 coordinate 9,306, forward strand.
TGCCCGAAAACTACGAATTTGATGACAACCCCTATATGCCGTAAGGAGATGATTTTATGATAAACGTAACGATCTGGAACGAAGATTCCATTCAAACAACTCACGAGGACGTGCTCAACGTTTATCCGAAAGGGCTCAACGGTGCACTTGCAGATTTTCTCGGCACAAATGAAAATATGAACGTGCGCACAGCCAACCTGGAAGAGCCCGAATGCGGACTTACCGATGAAATTCTTGAAAGCACCGACGTGCTCCTTTGGTGGGGTCACGGTAAGCATCATCTTGTTCCTGATGAGCTTGTTAAAAAAATCCACAACCGTGTTCTTCGCGGTATGGGTATGGTATTTTTACATTCTGCTCATTTTTCAAAGCCCTTCCAAAGCCTGATGGGTACAACCTGTTCTCTCAAATGGCGTGACGGCGACAGAGAAAGACTGTGGACAATTCTTCCTAACCACCCCATTGCAAAGGGGTTGCCCGAATATTTTGAGCTTGAAGAGGAAGAGATGTACGGCGAAAGATTTGATATTCCTCAGCCTGACGAGCTTGTTTTCCTCGGCTGGTTCTCAGGCGGCGAGGTTTTCCGCTCCGGATGTGTATGGTACAGAGGTCTCGGCAAGGTGTTTTATTTCCAGCCCGGCCACGAAACCAATCCTACATATCTTGACGCCAACATTCAGAAGGTTATAACCAATGCCGTAAACTGGCTCGCCCCCGATGAAGTGGTTAAGGAAATTGACTGTCCCTTTGCCGAGCCTGTGGAAGCAAGCTGGAATGAGCGCCATCCTAATCACAAAATTTGAGCATAACCTCCACTTATTTTGCACACCTTTGTATATTATGCACAAAGGTGTGCTTTATTTTTCGTTCAATCAGAGAATAGACATTTTTTGAATATATGTTATAATGTAGATGAACTTAAGGTGAAGGGAAAATAAAACAAAGCTAATCCCAATCACCGCAACAAAGGAGGTTTTTGAAATGAGAGTAGCAACTGAATTCAAAGGCCGCTGGGTGAATGACAGGACAATTTGAGCAAGCGGGAAACCGCTAACACAACACCCAAGCAGGCGGAAACTAAATTAAATATTTAGGAGCTGGGTGTTATGTCAAAATTTGTCATAAGGAATAAAGCCTCAAAAGAAATAGGCTATATCAGAACTGACAGCAAGGGTAAGCAGACGGCTTACAACAACAAGGATGAAAAAATCGGCTGTTTCGACCCAAAGTTTAATCACACAAAAAACAGTAACGGCAGGGTCGTCGGTCACGGTAACTTGTTAGCGAGTTTGATTTTAATGGCTTCGTAGTTCTGACCGCCATACAATTTAATATTTTAATATAAAATAAGAGCCGCTTTCGGGTGGCTCTTTTTGGTGAGTTCATATAAAGAAAGGTTTTGCACTATGATTAAATTTCTTACAGTAACAGACATCCACTATTGCGACCGCGATGTTGAAGGCGCAGAAAGGCGCAACTGCCGCTCCCCTTTTAAGCTCAAAAATATTATGAAGGAGCATCTTGACGGCTGCGATTTCATTGTTGACCTGGGCGATACAGCCGACCAGCTTGAAGGCTACGGCGACCAGGAAACATTTATGAAAGAAATTTCTGAAATTCTTCATTCAGGCGGTGTTCCCGTGCGTTGTCTGATAGGCAATCACGACACATCTTTGCACAAGGATAAAATCACCGAAATTCTCGGTATGCCCCACAGATACTATACCTTTGACACAGATGAATACACCTTCATAGTGCTTGACGGCAATATGAATGACCCCAATATACCCTACCCCGAAAAAGAGATTTTCTGGCCTGTAACGTGGCTTGATCCCGAACAGCTTGAATGGCTTGAAAAAACAGTTGATGAAGCAACAAAACCGGTTATCGTGCTTTGCCACGAGCTGTTTTTGCTTGAAAAATATGACAACGACGATGACCTTATTTTAAGGAACCGCGACGAAGCTGTGCGAATTTTTGAAAAGAGTGACAAGGTTAAGCTTGTTATCTCAGGTCATTGGCATTTTGGCGATTACGTTTGTCACAACAACATTCACTATGTCGCCTTGCAGGCTCTCTGCCTTCACGAGGAAGAAACCTGCTCTGTAATTACCCTTGACGGCAACAAGGCCAGAATTGAAGGCTTCGGCTATCAGAAATCCTTTGAATTAGAATTAAGATAATAATAACTCCCGATTTTCAGGTTATAGTAAAATCGGGAGTTGATTTATGTGATTGAAAAAATTGAAAAAGTAATTAAAGATAACATTGAAGATGATAGTCTGAAAATAAGCCTGGCAACATCATTCAGAGATGATCTTGGCCTTGATTCGTTTGAAATGGCTCAGCTTCTGTGCAGCCTCGAGGATGAGCTCAACGTTGACCTTGATGATACGGATATTCTCAGCATTGAAACCGTTTCGGATTTAATAAGCTTCATAGAAAAAAATTAAGACGATGCTCCAAGGCATCGTCTTTGCTTGTTTATCTGTCTTTTTTCTTTGTGAGTAAGATTGCAGCTGCAGTTGAAACTGCAAGAACCGAAAATGCAACTGCAACTCCTGCAGGACTGTCGCCTGTGCCGGGGTTTTCAACCACGGGCTGAAATTCATTCACAACAGGATTTTCGCCTTCGGCTGTCGGTGCGGTTGTGGTTGTGGTGGGCTCATTTCCGCCTGTATAAAGACCCACAAGAGTGCTCATTGCTGAGCTTGATTGGAGGTCCTTCATAATTCTGTCGGCATCATAACCGCCGTCAGCCAAAAATTTTTCAACAACTGCTTTAAGTGCGCCAAGGTCTGTAAAAACTGCACTCGTGTCGGCATCTTCGTTCAAAGCGTATTCAACAATCAGGTCAAGAATTGCTGACATATCGCCTGACTGCAGAGCAAGCTGAAGGTCGGAATAAAGCTTGTCAATAGCCTGCTTCATAGCTTCGTCGTCGCCTTCACTTTCAGCTTCAACCAAATCACCCATGCCGTCAACTATATCTGCAATAAGCTTATCGTCAACCTGAGCTTCAACTGCAAAAGCACCGACGGAAAGAGTGAGGCAAAGCACAAGTGATAACAAAACGCCTGCAAGCTTTTTCATAGGTAAACATCCTTTCATAATTTGCTACGCGATATTTTATACTAAAGCTGAGCCAAAGTCAACTGCTACTCTACCACACCCGCCGAAGTGAGAAGCTCCTTGGCGCTTTCGATAAATGATTGCTCACTGCCCCCGGCACCCATTATGCGGGCAAGCTCGGCGGCTCGTTGGTCATAGCTCAGGGAATCAACACGGGTAAAGGTTTTGCCGTCGGCAACATATTTTGAAATGAGCTTGTGGCAATCGGCAAAGGCGGCAATCTGAGCAAGGTGCGTTACACATATAACCTGCCTGCCGCGTGAAACCTCAAACAGCTTTTCGGCAATTTTTCTTGCGGCGGCACCGCTGACACCCGTGTCAATTTCGTCAAAAATCATTGTATCCGTGCCGTCCTTCTGCGCAAGAGAATTTTTGATTGCCAGCATAATTCTTGAAAGCTCACCGCCCGAAGCAATTTTTGCAAGAGGCTTGGGCTCTTCACCCACGTTGGCAGAAATAAGAAATTCAATTTCATCACAACCGTCGGGTGAAAGGGGCTTTTCTTCCCTTTTAACAAGGAAGGTTATGTTGGGCATATTCAAAAATTCAAGCTCTGAGCATATTTTCACAGCAAGTCTTTTGCCGGCATCCAACCTCGCTTCGGTAAGCTCGTCGGCAAGGGCTTGTGTTTTTTTCAAAATAACCTGACGCTGAGCCTTGAGCTTTTCGGTTCTTTCTTCTGAAAGAGTTATTGTTTCAAGCTCAGCTTTTGCGTTTTGCAAAAATTCAAGCATTTCCGTTTCATCTGCGCCGTATTTTGATGAAAGGCGGTGAAGCAAATCAAGCCTTTCCTCAACGCTGTCAAGCTCATCAGGGTCGCTTTCGGCAGATGAAATGAGTGAGCGGATTTCTTCGCAACAATCTTCAAGCTCATATTTGGCATCATTGAGCCTCTGAGAAACGGAAGAAACACCGTCATAAAAGCCTAGCACGCTCTCAACCTCATAAGCGGCATTGCTGACACTGTCGCACCCTGCGCCGTCAGAATAAAGATAAGAATAGGCATTATTGAGAGCATCAATAATTTTTTGCGCATTTTTCAAAAAGCTTCTGCGCTCCTTCAATTCCTCTGTTTCACCTACGGTTATGTCCGCGTTTTCAAGCTCATTTATCTGAAAGGTGAGCATATCAATGCGCCTTGCTTTTTGCTGTTCATCCATATCAAGGCTTTTTATGGTTGCGGTGATATTGGTAAGCTCGTTGTAAGAGTCACAGTATCTGCTTAAAAGGTTATCCAAATCACCAAAGGAATCAATAAAGGAGCAGTGCATTTCGCTTTGAAGAAGCGACTGACTGTCGTGCTGACCGTGAATGTTAATCAGCTCACTGCCGACAGCTTTGAGCATTGAAACAGTAACAGGCGTGCCGTTGACGGTGCAGATATTCTTGCCGTCTTTTTTAATATTACGGCTGAGAATAACGGTTTCGTCTCCTTCGATGCCCATATCTTCAAGCTTTTTGATAACCTTTTGACCCACGTTTTCAAACACTGCAGTGACCTTACCCGATTGCGCACCTGTGCGGATGAGCTCCTTTGAAGTGCGCTCACCTGTTACGGCATTGATTGAGTCAATGATAATCGACTTACCCGCACCTGTTTCACCGGTCATAACGTTAAAACCGTCGGAAAAGCTGATGTCGGCAAGCTCAATGATTGCAATATTTTCAATTTTAAGTCTTGAAAGCATTGAGGTCACCCTTATTTAATGAGTTTTGTTATAGATAGTGCAAGCTCCTGAGCAAGCTCGGGAGTTCTGCAAAGGGCAAAAATTGTGTCGTCACCTGCTATAGTGCCCACAAGTCCCTCCCACTGCATACTGTCAAAAGAAGCGCAAGCCGCCTGAGCCATACCCTGAATGCACTTGATAACTGTCATATTGCCTGCAAAATCGGCAGAGATAACAGAGTGAGCAAAAATAGCGTTGAACTTTGAAAGATATTCTTCAGTTTCGCTTTTGCTTTCAACATAACGGTAAACACCCTGCTTATTCATCTGCTTGATGAGGTTAAGCTCTTTTATATCTCTTGAAACAGTTGCCTGAGTGGTGGAAAAGCCTGCTTCCTTGAGCTTTTCAAGCAATTCCTCCTGAGTAGAAACGGTATGCTGTGAAATGAGTCTTAATATTTCACTGTGTCTGTTCTTTTTCATATATAGTCCTCTCTTTATATCAGAGTCTTCTTTGTGCCAGTTTATTGTTGAGAATATCGTGGAAAGCATCTGCTTTGATTCTTATAAACTCCGCATCCATAGGCGCTCTTTCAACCGTGACAAATCCGCCGCAGGGAACGCTTACAGGCTCATCGCCGTCGCAGGATACTCTCATTCCGTCATCAGAAAGAACCTTGAGGGTGAGCTTTGCGTCGGGTTTAAAAATCAGCGTTCTCGAAAAAAGAGAATGGGTGCAAACGGGAGTAAGAAGCATACTTTCAATTTCGGGGTCAACCACGGGACCGCCTGCCGAAAGATTGTAGGCAGTTGAGCCTGTGGGTGTTGAGATAATAATACCGTCGGTAAAATAATTGTTAATTGGTCTTGAATCACATTCAACGGCAATTTCAACCATTTTTATTTTTTCGCCTCGTGCCGCCACCACATCGTTGATACAATGGCTGCAGACAATTTCCTTCTGAGCGTCGTTCACAGTTGCGGTGAGCATCATTCGCTTGTCGGTTTTATAATTTCCGTTTTTCAGATGGGTAAGCAAATCAAGCTCCGTAGGCTCAAGACCTGCCATAAAGGCAATGCGCCCTGCGTTGATGCCGAGCACGGGCTTGCCGAACTTGGCCGCGTGGAGAATCGTTCCGTCACCGCCAACGGGAATAATGATGTCACATTCGTCAATCATCTGTGAAAACGACATAAACTTGCCGCCGTAATTGCCAAAGTCTGGCTTCTGCTCTTCGTCGAGAACATATGTAATGCCCAGCTCACTGAGCTTTTTGCAAAGCTCAACAGTTACATTGCGGGCATTTTTTCTTGTGAGATTGGGGATGATTGCTGTTTTCATAAACGGCACCTCATTTGTCAAGCTGAGCGTGAGAACGGCTCACAAGCTCTGCGGGGTCAACCTGAGAAAGGTCTTCACCCTTCTCACTTTTGATTATATGCATAAGGTATTCGATATTTCCTTCCGGCCCTTTAATGGGAGAAAAGTCAAGGTTGAGAATGGAAAAGCCGTTTTCAACGGCAAAATCGCAAATCGTTTCAACCACATTTTTGTGCACCTCGGGGTCTCGGACAACACCCTTTTTGCCGATATTTTCTCTTCCTGCTTCAAACTGAGGCTTAATCAGGCAAACCGCCTGACCGTCAGCCTTCAAAAGCTCGCGCATTACAGGAAGAATTATTTTAATAGAAATAAACGAAACGTCAACACTTGCAAAGTCGACATCCTCAGGAATCTGCTCGTGGGTGACGTAACGGAAATTTGTTCTTTCCATATTTACCACACGCTCGTCTGTGCGAAGCTTCCACGCAAGCTGGCCGTAACCGACATCAATAGCGTAGACCTTTTTTGCGCCGTGGGTAAGCATACAGTCAGAAAATCCGCCGGTTGATGCGCCGATGTCCATACACACGCAGTCTTTCAGGTCAATGTCAAAATTCTCAGCGGCCTTTTGAAGCTTCAGCCCTCCCCTGCTGACAAACGGGTTGGTGCTTCCTCTGACCTCGATAACATCATCGGGCTTGACGGTGGCGCCCCCCTTGAGCTCCTTCTGCCCGTTGAGATACACCTGACCTGCCATTATGAGCGCCTTTGCTTTTTCTCTTGAATCTGTGAACCCCTGCTGAAAAACAGCGGTATCAAGCCTTAATTTTTCTGCCAAATTATACACCTCTGTGTGAACGGATTTTTTCTGCTATGGAGTCAGCATCCAATCCGTATTGCTTCATTAACTGTGGAACTGTGGACTGCTTGACAAAGCAATCTTCAACTGCTGTGAGGCTGAAGCTTCCCTTGTAGCCTTTTTCAAGGAGTGTTGCGGCAAGCTTTTCTCCGACTGAGCCTGTGCGCACACCCTCTTCAAAGAAGAAAATATGCTTTGATTTCATTGCAAGCTCAATTGCCTCGGGGTCGATTGGTCTGATTCGGTTGAGCTTGAGCACACAAGCAGAAATACCGTCTTCACCGAGCCTTTTAACCGCCGTGCAGGCAGGGCCGAAAACTCTGCCGTAGGTGACAATCATTGTGTCACTCATATTACCGTATAAGTCATAAGTTTTAAGCGACGGCTCAAAATCCTCGTGTATTTCATATTCGCCGCCTCTGGGGTAACGCACGGCAACAACGTCGCTGTCACGGTAAAAGGCGTTGCCGAAAGCAATTTTCATTTCATCATAGGTTGAGGGGGAATAAATTGTAACCTTGGGAATACTGCTCAAAAACGAAACGTCGTAAAGACCGTTGTGTGTTTCACCGTCGTCACCAACAAAGCCGGCTCTGTCAATGGCGAGAACCATACGCTGATTTTGCAATGCTCCGTCGTGAATTATCTGGTCGTAGCAACGCTGAAGGAATGTGGAATACACCGCAAAAACAGGCAACATTCCGCCCTTTGAAAGACCTGATGCAAAGGTTACGGCGTGCTCCTCTGCAATGCCCACGTCAAAAAATCTGTTGGAATAATCCTGACTGAATTTTTCAAGGCCTGTGCCAAGAAGCATTGCAGCGGTAATGAGGCAGATTCTTTTATCCTGAGATGCCATTTTGCACATCAGCTCGCCGAATTCACCGCCAAAGGTCACACCTGAATTTTTATACTCACCTGTATTGATGTCAAATTTTGAAATACCGTGGAAGGTCGAGGGAGATTTTTCGGCATAGTCGTATCCCTTACCCTTAATTGTGCTCACGTGGAGCAAAACAGGTCCTTTAACTTCCTTTGCCGTTTCAATCGCTTCGCACATCTGCTCTATATTATGGCCGTCAATAGGGCCCATATAGCGGATGCCCATATCCTCAAACATTGTGCTTTTATAAATAAAGTTTTTGATTTTTGTTTTAAGTTTGAAAACCGAATCCGCAAGCTTTTTGCCCACAAACGGAACCATGCTCAACGCTTTTTCAAGCTTATCCTTCATTGTTACATAACGCTTTTTGGAGCGTGTGATTGCAAGGTAACGGGCCATTGAGCCTACATTTTCCGAAATAGACATTTCATTATCATTGAGAATAATGATAAGCTTGTCTCTTGTTCTGCCGGCGTTATTGAGTGCTTCATACACAAGACCGCCTGTCAGCGAGCCGTCACCGATAACGGCAACGGAATAATTCTGATTGCCCTTGATTGAATTGGCGCAGGCAACACCGTAGGCAGACGAAATCGAAACACTGCTGTGACCGCTGTAAAACGTATCGTGTTTACTTTCATCAGGGCGGGAAAAGCCTGAAAGGCCGTCCTTTTTTCTCAGGGTATGGAATTGCCCGTATCTGCCCGTAAGAAGCTTATGAGTATAAATCTGATGACCCACGTCCCATACAATACGGTCCTTGGGTGAATCAAAGCAACGGTGAATGGCGAGTGTGAGCTCAACCGCACCCAGATTTGACGCAAGATGTCCGCCATTCCGAGAAACGGTTTCTACAAGAACTCCTCGTATTTCCTCTGCCAATTCCTTGAGCTGTGACTCTGTCAGATTTCTGATGTCGGAGGGAGAATTGATTTTGTCCAAATATTTGATTTTATCCATCAATTTTCACTTCACTTTTTTCTTATAAGTAAATTATCTGCAAGGAGACTGAGAGCCTCAGTATTTTCGTCATAAACTGCAAGTGCGGCCTTGGCTTTTCGGGTAAGCTCAGCGGCAACTTCTTTGGATTTTTCTATACCTAAAAGAGAAACATAGGTTGTGTTCTGATTTTCGGCATCACTGCCGATTGGCTTGCCCAGAGTTTCGGCATCACTTGTAACGTCGAGAATATCATCAACAATCTGGAAGGTAAGACCGATGCCTTTTGCATAAGCCTCGGCGGCTTTGATTTTTTCTTCATCTGCCCCTGCGGCAACACAGCCGAGCACACAGGCAACGCGGATGAGTTCACCTGTTTTGAGATTGTGAATCTGCTCAAGCTCAGAAAGAGTGAGGGCTTTGTTTTCATTCTGCAAGTCAAGCACCTGACCGCCCACCATACCGAGAATACCTGCCGAATAAGACAGTTCTTTGACGGCCCTGACAACGTTCTCAGCCGCAATGTCAGCCTTAACCGCAGTTTCAAATGCGAGAGTAAGAAGTGCATCGCCTGCAAGAAGGGCATTGGCTTCGCCGAAGGCTATGTGGCAAGAGGGCTTGCCGCGGCGGTAGTCATCGTCATCCATACAGGGCAAATCATCGTGAATGAGAGAATATGTGTGTATCATTTCTACTGCACAGGCAAGAGGAAGAGCTTTTTCGGGCTCAGCTCCGCAGGCCTTGCAAAATTCAAGGGTGAGCATGGGGCGGATTCTTTTGCCGCCGTTGCGCACGCTGTATTTCATCGCCTCAGAAACAATATCGTCGCTTTTGGGAAGATACTCTTCAAGGGCGTCGTTAATCATATTAAGAAAATCCATTATTCATCTTCCTTTTTTGAAAGCTCGGTTATTTTAAGCTTGGCATTTTCAAGACCCTGATTACAAAAAGCGGTGAGCTTTGTGCTTTCTTCAAAAAGCTTGAGAGATTCATCAAGACTGAGCTTGCCGGAATCGAGCTGTTCAACAATTTCTTCGAGGCGTTTGATTGCCTCTTCATAAGTCATTTTTTTCATATCAGTTTTCCTCCCTTTCGTCAACGGTCACATTAACAGCACCGTCAAGAAGTCGGATTTTTAATTTGTCGCCTTTATTTATGTGAGAAACAGAGGTTATCGCCGTTTCGTTTTTATAGGCAATTGCATAACCTCGCTGCATAACCTTCATTGGGTTGAGAGCATCCAGCCTTGCCAGAATCGCCGCAAATTCGCCCGATTTGACAGCAACGCTTTCTCTCACCTTATCATAGATTTTTTGCGAAATAATGTCCACAGTCTGAATTTTGTTTTCAATCACCGTCATCGGGTTTGCATATTCAAGCTGTTTTAAAATAAAGCGAAGATTATCCTCTTCACTTTGAATTTTTGCAAGAACGGTGTCTTTGCATTGGTTGAACAACGCATCAACATACAGCTTCTGCTCTCGCCAGTCGGGAACAGCAAGCTCTGCCGCCGCTGAGGGCGTGGGAGCACGCAGGTCTGCCACAAAGTCGCAGATTGTGAAGTCCGTTTCATGGCCTACGGCAGAAATGACGGGAATGTGAGAGTCATAAACAGCGCGTGCTACAACCTCTTCGTTAAATGCCCACAAATCCTCAACCGAGCCGCCGCCTCTGCCGACAATAAGCACGTCGGCACCGTTGCAGGAGTTAAACTCCCTGATAGCCGCGGCAATCTGCCCCGCCGCCGAAGTGCCCTGCACCTGAACGGGGGCAATCACAAGCTCGGTCATGGGAAACCGCCTTGAAATAACGTTGATTATATCATGAACGGCGGCACCTGTGTTGGAGGTGACAACGCCGATTCGCTTGGGCATAAAAGGAATGGGCTTTTTCTTATCAGGGTCAAACAGACCTTGAGAAGCGAGCTTTTGTTTGAGCTGTTCAAAGGCTAAGGCCAGCGCACCCGCACCGTCGGGCTGCATATCGTCAATATAAAGCTGATACTGCCCGTCACGCTCAAAAACGGAAACTCTGCCTCGTAGAATTACATTCATTCCGTTTTCAGGCATAAAGCGAAGCCGCTGATTTGAATATTTGAACATAACGGCTTTGATTGAGCTGTCGCCGTCTTTGATGCTCATATAATAGTGACCTGTTCTGTAATGGTTGGTGAAATTTGAAATTTCACCCTGAACGAAAACGTTGTTGAGATTCAGGTCAGAATCAATTACACTCTTTATATAAGTATTTAATTGTGTGACCGTCAGAACAGGCGGTGTTTTCATAATATCACTCATTTTTCAAATAAGTTAAATATGCAATTCCTGCAGCATTGTCACAGGAAAATTCAGGCTTTGCAAAATATGCACCAAAGCGCTTTGTAAGCTCAGCACTTATCACCTTGCTTGACATAACTCCGCCTGAAAAAAGAATCGGCATTTTTCCAAGTCTTTCAAGCTGATATTCTGCCATTTTTGTGAGTGCCGACATAACGTAGTCTATGCAATAACGGCATATATCCTCACGGCTTTCACCGTTTTGAAGCATTGCCTTACACTTGTTTTCAACACCCGAAAGGCAACAGTTACCGTCTTTGAGTTTGACATTGATTTTATATTTCTTCTCACTCCTGAGAGCAAGCTCATCAACATATTTGCCCGCAGGGAAAGGGAAACCAAGCATAACACCCACTCTGTCCACAGCCTGACCGGCCTTTAAATCAAGAGATGATGCAAGCATTTCACAAGAAATTATGTCGTCCTTATCGGGCTTTACGAGCAAAGCGTCGGTCGTGCCCCCTGAAACGTGAAAAGCAAGAAAAGGGCTTTGAAAAAGCTCAGGTTTACCCACGGAATAAACCGCCGCGGCAATGTGACCCTGCTGATGAGAAAAGCGTGAAAGCCTTGTTCCCGACGCAAGGGCAAAGGCCGTTGCACCGTTGACGCCGGCCAGGAAGCAAGGCATATATGAGCCTTCAATCCTTCTCGGGGCGTCGGACACACCAACCCCTGCAACCTGACCGCCGAAGGAGTCAAAAAGCTCACTCATAAGCACAGGCAGCTGCACCGTATGATGAAAAACCGCATCGCTCTGACGAAGCCCCAGCTCTCCCTCTTTAACAGGAAGAAGCTTCTTTTTTTGAACCGCTTCGCCTGTTTCGGGAAAATACAGTGCACAGGAGGTCGTGTAGTTGCTGGTATCAATACCGAGATACGCTTTCATAATTATGACCTTGAAACAGAGCCTAAAACTCCGTTGACAAAGGACTTGTCCTCTTCTGAACCGTAGTCCTTACAAATATTGACAGCCTCGCTGATAATAACGCCCACGGGCGCAGGCTTTTCAGCTATTTTAAGCTCATAAACGCCTAATCTGAGCACAGCAAGAGCGACCTTTGAAATTCTTGATTTGCTCCAGCCGCGGAGATTGTTTTCAATGAGCTTATCAATCTCTTCAACGTTAGCATCAATACCCTTTGCCATATTGGCGGCTTTTCCGTTAAGGGTCACGCTTTCACATTCGCCTGCGTTCTGAACAATTTCATCAACCGTAAGCTCAGGATTAAAAAGCTTTTCAAATGTGATGATAAAAGCTTGTTCTCTTGGTTTTAACTTCTTGTCTGCCATTTTTATTCCTCCAAAAAACAAAGCCCTCTCGCGTCGGAGAGGGCAATAAAACATTTTCATTTCAGTTTTTAAAGTTGCGCGATAAATGTATATATACATCCCTCGATGCATATTATACCATAAATTTTGAATTTCTCAACTGTTTAATTCAAAAATAGTTATATTTTCAGGGGTAAATTTTCCCTGATTCAAGACTAAGTCCTTAATTTGCATTGTCACTGTGTCGGTGAGCACACCTTTTTCAACCACAACCTTGACTTCGCCCGAGTCAATTATGACCACACAGGAGCTTCCTGTTTTGGCTTTTATAAGAGTTTCCAGGTCGCTTTCACGTTTGATTGAGTCGCTGAGCTGTTTAAGTGCCTGTGTTGCCTCCTTCACCGCCGCCTGAGAAGAAGCCGAATCCTTGATTACGGCATTCAGGGTTTCTTCAGCTTTGTCGTGCGCAGTTTTTCTTTCAAGGCGAAAGGTTGCAAATTCATCGTCGTTGGCAGTGGCGGCAACATACTGTGCATCGCCCAGATTTTCACTCTGCTGTGAAACAGAGGTTGACACCTCTTCACCAGTCGGCTGAACCTGCGGCTTGGTGTAATACCAATTGATGAATATTGCCGCGCCGAGTGCCAGCACCATTGCGGCAAGAGTAACTTGCTTTTTTCTGATTTTTACGCTCATAGCTTATCCTCCGTTATCTGTTTTCATTGTTGCTATGCTTATGCGTGCCGAGCTGACGTCAAGCACCGCAGTAAGTGTATCTATTATGCTTTGCCTCACCGTAGGCGAAGCTCCCCCGGAACATACCACGGCCACTCCCCTGATTTTTGGCTGAGTCACCTTGAGCAGAATTCCGTTTTCCCCGTCATCGTTTTCAACTATCACAACGCTGTTTTCGTATGAAGAGTCGTTGCTTTTTTATTCCACGGCATAGACAATTTCATAAAGGCATTCAAGCGTTATCAAAACATTTGTTTTGC
>JAGBHX010000002.1 GCA_017935265.1 Clostridia bacterium
CATCAGCGGCGAAGCAAAATACGGCAAGCCTTTTGCACTCTTCAACTCACTCGGCACAGCTGCAACCTCAAAGGTTGAGCTTCCCTATAAAGACGTTGAAATTTACGATGCAGACGGCAACAAGGTTCCCGTTCAGGCATACACAAAGCTTGACGGCACAAAGGTTCTTGTTTTTGTTGCAAAGGATGTTCCTGCAGTAGGTTATAAGGTATACTATACAAAGGATGCCGCTGTTGCAGAAGCAAAGGCAGTTGAAAGCGCAGACGTTGAAAACGCAAACTTCAGCCTTAAGTTTGACGCAGCCGCAGAGCTTGTTTCAATCTTCGATAAGAAGAATAACCGCGAAGTTCTTGAAGGCAAGGGTAACGTATTCCGCATTTACGAAGACCTCCCCGGCAAGTATGACGCCTGGGATATCGTTGCAACCTATACTGACCGTGAGTTTGAAACAGAGGCAGGCAAGGTTGAAAGCGTTGTAAGCGGTGACGTATTTACCTGCGTAACAATCGCAAAGAACATTATGAAGTCAACTCTCAAGCAGAATATCATTATTTATAATGAGCTTGACAGAATTGATTTTGATACCTTCATCAGCTGGCATGAGCAGGAGAAGCTCCTCAAGGTTGGCTTCGACGTTGATATCAAGGCTCAGAAGTTCACAAGAGATATCGCTTATGCAACAATCGAAAACTCCAACTACCGCCACAATCCCTATGACAAGGCAAAGTTTGAGGTTTCGGCTCATAACTTCATCGATATGTCAGAAGACGGCTACGGTCTTACAATCCTCAACGACTGCAAGTACGGCTATGAGGTAAACGAGCAGAGAATGATTATCACTCTTCTCAAGGCTCCCATGAATCCCGACCCGAAATCAGACAGAGGCGACCATTACTTCTCATATTCACTCTATCCGCACGCAGGCGGCTGGAAGGATGCCGAAACTCTTGTAAGAGGTCTTGAATTCAACAATCCTATGCTTCCCGTTGAAATTGCTGCAGATGCAAAGGGTGCAGAAAGCGCATCGTTCATCAGCGTTGACGGCAAGAACGTTACTCTTGAAGCTGTCAAGAAGTGCGAAGACGAGGATGCTTACATTGTTCGTTTTGTTGAAAAGTCAGGCAGAAGAACAGCTGTTAACGTTCAGTTCTTCGCTGAAATCGCAAGCGTTGCCGAATGCAACCTTCTTGAAAGAGAAGACGTTGCGGCTGATATCGCAAGCGGTAACACAATGAGCTTTGAAATCAAGCCCTTCGAAATCAAGTGCTACAAGGTTAAAGTAAAATAATCAGATAATAATAACGCAACCCCTCCGAGGCTCGCTGCTTCGGAGGGGTTGCCGTTTAGGGAGGTTATGCTGAGGGCAAATACAAATGAAAACAGTTAATTCATCGTAAAGCTGCTCATAAATAACTGCATAAACATTTCAATGAATCTTCTGACGAAAGATTCAAAGAAGTCGTTGACAGGTACGGAGTTGCCTGATTTGCAGCTTCTTGTGCTTATCTGTCCGCATACAGTGCATTCCCTGGTGCTTACTTCGTTTCCGCTCTCGTGGTCGTGAACGTATTCGCTCCATTCACCGAATTCGTGACCGATAACGGGGATACAGCTCTCGTTGCAGGTGAATCCGCAGTTTGTGCAGACGTCGGCAACCGTTCCCTGCGTTGTGCAGGTTGAATGTGTAAGAATTGTTGTAACAAAAACTTCGTGATTGCAAGCAACCTTTTCTGTCATTGCCTGAATGTAGGCGTTCTGAACGTTGTAGCTTGATGATTCTTTCCAGTTGGGTCTTGACATATTTGTGTTGATATAGCTCTCTCTGCTGCGTGAATAATAAGCGTTTTCGTTTGAGCCGTTCTTTTCTACGGGTACTCTTGCTATGCCTGAACAGCCTGTGTATCTGACTGCTATTGCAAAAATATCGCCTGAATAAAGGTCGATTGCGGAATCAAGGTAAAGTGTATGATAACCCATATTATCAAGAGTGGTTTTAATTGTTGCAACCTTTGTTCCCTGGTTGGGTGCGGTGTAATTTTCGGGCAGGTTGTTATAAATTGTAACTTCAACCGTTGTGTATACGGCTGCGGTATAAATTGAAACAGACGTGAGCTTTTCTCTGCCTGCAGCTCTGAAAACGTTTGCAGCTTCCATTGAGCCTGATAACATAAGAGCCGTTCTCCAATTTGCACCGTTATATGAATAATTTGTGCCCATGTTTTCTGTTGAACGGGCGGAGAAACCTGTGTAGCAGGAGAGAGAAGTGTCATAATAGGAAATCCAGAAGAAACCTCTTGCGCCCCAGTAGGGACCCCAACTGTTTTTGCAAAGCCATGCGCCGTTGCCTTCAGGTCGGTTGCCCTCTTTGAAGTTTTCGGCTGAATAATCGTCGTCCCAGCCTACGATTGTAACCTGATGGTTTGTTGCAGGGCCGTTGTTGTAGCAATATGAAACAGTGTTTTGTGTGTAGTATTCTTCGTCGTAATACATTGAAACAACTGCACTGCCGTGTTCAAGTATCCATTCTTTTACGCTGTCCGTGTTCTGAAGCTCCTGAACGGATTCAAGAATAACGCCGCTGTCGGTGTTGTATCTGTCGCTTTCGTCGTAATTGCCCATCTTGGTGAAGTTTGTGCCGTAGAAGGGGAAGTCGCTTTCGTTTGCAAGACCTGAACGGCGTGCAAGAGCGGCGGAGGCAATCATTGAATTGCCGCCTTTATTATAGGGTGAATCATGGTTTATGCCGTCGCCGTATGCAAGGTCGTTTTCGTTATCTGTCAGTGTTCTGCTTGCAAACCAGCTCAGATGAGCTTCCGAAAAATCGGTGTTTTCAGCTTCGGTAAGACCTTTCACAATGCTGTCGGTTTCAAGTGCGCTGACAGTTGAAAAAACCCAGCAGTTGCCCGATACGCCCTGGCTTTTTGCTGCGGTAACAACGTTATCCTCTCTTGCGTCGTAGCTTGAGGGGAAAGACGGTGCTGCTGAAGTGAAAAGAAGCTGTTCGGTGTCTTTGCTTAAATCAACTTCTTCGCCGTTTGAGAGAACGTACTCAGAGTCCACATAGCCGTATTCTCCCGGGTCTGAATATTCGATGTGCATAAATTCAAACGGAGCCTCTTCCTCTGCTGCAAAGGAAGATAAAGCGGGTGTGCCTGAAGCCAGAACCAATGCTGCCAATGCAGAACTCATAACCCTCTTGAACTGCTTTTTCATTATTATCACTCTTTTCTTTTTATTTGGCTTTTTGCCCTTTCACCTATATGACGAGTGATAATTTGATTTGGTTTGAATTTTTTTGAAAAAATTTTAAAAATTTTTCGGAGGTTCAATCTTACGTTGCAAAAGCGAATGTTTGATACTTCTATTTAAGGTATGTTATATTATATTAGGTTAGTAAGTAACTACCTGTGAAATGAAGATTAAAAAAGCTTATTATGTATATAATAGAAACAAGGAATAATTGTTTACAAATTGTTCACAAATTTTATGTCACATTTTGATGATTTGAAATGTTTTATATATTAAATGGTATAATTATGCCTTGATGAAGGAGG
>JAGBHX010000152.1 GCA_017935265.1 Clostridia bacterium
AGACGGTGCCTTGATGCTTCAGGAGCTTAACGAGGTAAGGAAAAAGCTGTTATCCTTTGCAGAATATGCAAAAGATGCACAGCCGGAAGAACTTGTTAATTTAATCTCATCCGTTGTTGAGAGGATTTTTATTACCACAGAGAATGACAAGAGAGTTTGTCATATCTTTGTGAAAGGCTGCACAACCGAGGATTATACAGACCTCTTCGGCGCAGCCGATTACATAACGGATAACAATAATCCTTTAATTTTTAATATGTGTGATTCAGAACAGTGTAGAGAAAGCAACATTTGACTGTCTTGATAACAAAAGGATTTATGATGCTTTTAAAAAAGCAGATAATTACATTATTACCGAAAAACTGATTACGACAAAAGAGCAAGAATACACGTGTTTTATCAAGTTTTATCAAATCTTTTCAGACTGCCTGCCTGAACTTAATTTGAATGAAGAAATAGTGGCGAAGATTGCTGAAGACTTAGTCTATAACACTCAAAAGTATTCATTTTATGAAGATGCTTTGAAAATAATTCCCGAATTGCACAAAACACATAAACTTGCCATAGTTTCAGATGCGTGGCCGTCTTTGGTTGATGTTTACGATGCGAATAATTTGACAAATTATTTTGAAACAATGGTTATTTCGTCTTTCGTGGGAGCATTAAAACCTGACCCCAAAATGTATCTTACTGCATTGGAAAATTTGAAAATAAATGCAAATGAGGCTGTGTTTGTTGATGACAGCTTGAAAAACTGTTTGGGCGCTCAGGCGGTAGGAATAAAGAGTGTTTTATTGTGCCGTGATAAAAAGCAGTATTATTTAAATAAAATCAAAAGTTTGGGCAAGGGCTATAATGTCATTCAAAATCTGTCAATGCTGAAAAAACTTCTTTGAACTAAAAAAACAGAATTAAACTTTCCTTACAGCACGGTGTTAAATATTGACAACCGTGCTGTTTTATTGTTATAATACTCTAAATGAAATAAAGGAGGGTTTTCAGTGAAAAAACTCTTGGCTGTTCTTATGGCTTTGGTTATGCTCATCACCGGTATGAGTATCGGCGCCTTTGCGAAGGCTGACGTAACTCCCGTCATCGTTGTCAGCGGTGTCGGCGCGAAGCCGTTTTATATGGACAAAGGCACAGAAAACGAAAAAATGGTTTATCCCCCCACGGTTGACTTCGGCTATGTAATTCCCACGGCTGTTATCGGCATTACAATGTCAATTCTCACAGGCGACATCAACGTTTTTTCTCAGACTGCGGCTGACCTTGTGAGCAACATTTTTGACGAGTTCAAGTGCAATGCTGACGGTGATTCAAAATATCCCACGGTCACTGCCGATCTCTACCCCCTCAGTGTGGATAATTATGACTTTGATTATGCCAACGAGGTTTCAGAACTTGAAATTGCAGGTGCGGTTGCCGAAAAAATCGGTGCGGAAAACACATTTTTCTACAATCACGACTGGCGCCTTGACCCCTGTGCAAATGCCGACGGTCTTCAGGCAATGATAGATTCCGTTAAGGAAAAAACAGGCTCCGACAAGGTTGTACTCATCCCCTGCAGTATGGGCGGTGTGCAGACCGTTGCTTATCTTTATGAATACGGCTGTGAAGATGTTGACAGCATTATCTTTATGTCCTCTGCTCACAAGGGTCTCTTCTTTGTAAGTGAGCTTTTCACAGGTGCGGTAGAGCTTAATCAGAAAAATATTTTCAACTACCTTGAGCTTTCTGTCGGTGTTGAAGATCCTGATGCTGATGCGCTTCTCACTCTTCTTCTCAAAGATATGGGTGAGCTTGCCGTTCTTTCTTATCTTTTTGATCCTCTTAACGATTTCTTCCGGGCTGTGAGTAACGAAACTCTCTGGGGTGCACTTCGCGAGGTTTTCGGTTGCTTCCCCGGTATGTGGGCATTTGTGCGTGATGAATATTTTGACGATGCAATCGCCTTTATGACAAACGAAGAGTCTTCACCTGTCCTTCTTGAAAAAATCAACTATTATCACGACAATGTCGGTTCAAGAAGTGATGAAATTCTCAAAGATGCCAAGGCTGCAGGCGTTAAAATTTCAATAGTTTCTCACTATAACAGAGGCTCTGTTCCTGTTTCACCTGCTGCAAGTATTGACGGTGACAATCTTATTGAAACCGCTTGCACAAGCAACGGCGCAACAGTTGCTCTCATTGGTGAAACATTGGGCGAAGATTATGTTCAGGCTGTTCCCGGTGAGCATAATCACGTTTCGATTGATAACAAAGTTGATGCTTCAACCTGCCTCTTCCCGGATTCTACCTGGTTCATCAAGGGTCAGCCCCACGTAGGAAGCTTCTACGGTGATGATGACTACAACGAGTTTGCAGATTTTGCAGTATGGCTTGCAACAAGTGAAGCTCAGCCAACTGTTTTTGCAACCCCCGACTATCCCCAGTTTATGGAAACCGACAGTTCTCTGAACGAGCTCAATCCTCTTGCCGAAGAAAATGAAGCAGATTACGGCACGGTGATTATGGCTCTTCTCAGCTCTGCGGTTGATTACATAAAAAACAATATCTAAAAAATTTTAAAAGGCGGTATTTAAAATGGCAAAAAATTTAAAAGACATCGACAAAGCAGCCGAGCAGAAAGGCTCATTCCTTGTCACAGTATGGCAGTTCATCAAGTTCATCGTTGTAAGCCTTCTTGCAATGATTGTTCAGTTTGTTCTTCTCAACACACTTCAGCTCATCCCTGCAATCAAAGACCTTTACACAGTTGACTTCAGCTGGTGGGTATTTGTGTATCCCATCGCAGTCGGCGGTCTCGGTTATTTCATCGTTTCAAACGTAGCTAACATCGTAGCCCAGATTGTTGCTTTCTTTGTTAACAAAGAAAAGACCTTCAACTCAGGTGCAAATGTAGCAGTTGCTCTTCCCATCTACATCGTTTTCACAATCGCTCTCATTGCTTTTTCAGCTTGGCTCAACCCCACACTCAAAGAGGTTTTCATCAACGCTGATTGGTTTGTTAACCTTTGCGAAAAATTTGTTTGGGATGTTGAAACAACCTCAAAGAACGTTGCAACAATGATTTG
>JAGBHX010000153.1 GCA_017935265.1 Clostridia bacterium
GTCAATTGACATTATAAAGCTGTTTAAGAGCATCATCAGCAAGCTGTGGATAATCTTGCTTGTTGGTGTTGTAGGTGCTGCTGCAGGTTATATTATTTCGGAATCAACTTATGTAAGACAGTATTCTGCCTCAACCACCCTTGCATTTATGCAGACTCAGTATGTGAGAGTTACCGACTATTCCGAAACAGGTGAGGCTGACACCTATGTTCAGGAGCATACCACATTCTACACTCAGGATGTAGTTGCCCGTTATCAGCGTTTGCTTACCGGTGACGTAATGGTTGGAAAAATCAAAACTGCTCTTGATGCTCAAGGCCTTGCTACGGTATATTCAGAAGGCTTTATCAGAAGCTCACTCAACATCTCGGGTGTTGAGGGCTTGCCGGGCTTCTTTGTTATCAGTGTAACGAGTATAGACAGCGGTTATTGTGAACGCGCTCTTAAAATTGTTATGAATGAGTTTGAAAGCTATATTAACGGCTTCGATAACACAATCAGCATCAGCGTTATCAATGAACCCACTGCTCCCGGTGTAAGCAACGATTCAGGTTCAATTACAAATGCTATGTACGGCTTTATCATCGGTGCAGCTCTCGTTGTTTTGATTATCTTCTTCACGGTTATCGTTTCCGATACTGTTCAGAATATGGACAACCTTAAGGCTATCACAGGCACAAAGGTTCTCGGTGCTGTTCCCATTATTGAAAAGCCCAACGGCTTGTTTATGAAAAAGAAGGTTCCTTCAGGCTCGTTGCTGATAACGGATGAGCAAAAGGTCTCGTTCTCCTTTGTTGAAAGCTTTAAGGCTATCAGAACAAAGCTTGAAAATGTATATGCCGACAAGGGTCACAAGTGCTTCGTTGTTACAAGTACATATGAAGATGAAGGCAAAACCACCACTTCGGTTAACATTGCCGTTGCTCTTGCTCAGAAGGGTAAGTCGGTTCTTCTTATGGACTGTGACTTCAGAAAGCCTGCTGTTCTTCGTGCGGTCGGTGTTAAGAGTGACACGCGTTACGGCTTGATTCCCATTATCAAGGGAACGTCAACATACGTTGATTCAATCAAGTTTATTAAATCTCTCGGCATTTTCGTGTTGCCCACAGGCGGTGTATCTCTTAAATCCACAGAAGTGCTTGATGCTGAAAAGGTGCGCAACGTGCTTGACCAGGCAAGAAAAGAGTTTGACTACATCATCATCGACTCGCCTCCCACCCACGTTGTTACCGACAGCTTGGTTATTGCTCCTCTTGCTGACGGCATCATCTACTGCGTAAGAAACGATTATGCAAAAGCAGGGGAGATTACAAGAACTGTTGATGAAATCCGCGGTGCGGGTATCGAAATCATCGGAACAATCCTCACAATGAGCACAGGTGAAGAGAATAACCGCTATTACAAGAAGAAGGGCTACTACCGCAGAAGAGGCGGTCGCTACGGTCGTTACGGCTACGGCAAAAAGAAAGGCTCTTACGGTGCTTACGGTGACTACGGCGGCTACGGCGGTTATGGCGGTTACGGTGGCTACGGCTATTCCAGCGGCTACGGATACGGAAGCAGCTACGGCGGTTATGATAACAGCTACGGCGGCTACAGTGGTTACGGTGGCTCAGGCGGCTACGGAAGCTACGGCAAAGGCGACAGTAACGATAGCGGTAAGAGAAGCTGAGATGTGATTTCAATGCCATAAAAAGCAAAAAATCGTATACATTATATATATATATGTGTTTTTACACGCGTTTTTTGCCGAAAAAATGCAGAAAATCGCGATTGAAAAAACATCAAAAAAATTTCTAAAAAAAATCAAAATAATGCTTGACATAATAAGCGTACTGTGGTATTATTCTACAGTACGCTATATTATTATGTAGTATGGTGTGTAGATATGCGTTGATGTGGGATGTGGCAACTCGTAGAAGTTGGGAACTCTCGCGGAGTATGTCCGATTTTAAACCGGGCGCAAGAATAACGAGCACACAGAAGTTCGCTTCCCTTAGCGGACTGACTATGTGTGTAAGTGCGTTTTGAACGATGCACACTACCCGGAAACTAACCCATTCCGGTTTTTAAATGTGAAGGGTGGAAACACCCGGAAGAGTTGAAGAAATGTTCAAAACGAATGCCCGCCAAATTTTAAGGAGGCAGAATCATGGCAGTTAAGGGAAAGATCAGAATCAGACTCAAGGGCTATGACCACAGCCTTGTCGACAAGGCAGCAGAAAAGATTGTTGAAACTGCAAAGCGCACAAACGCTCAGGTTTCAGGTCCCGTTCCGCTCCCCACCGAGAAGGAAGTTGTTACAGTTCTTCGCGCAGTTCATAAGTACAAGGATTCCCGTGAACAGTTTGAACAGCGCACACACAAAAGGCTTATCGACATTATCAGACCGTCAGCTAAGACCGTTGACGCTTTGAAAGGTCTTGAGCTTCCCGCAGGCGTAGAAATCGAAATCAAACTCTGATTAACGCCGCAGGTCATGTTGGCTCAGCCAACCAATAACCTATAAGGAGGAAATTAAAATGAAAAAAGGTCTTATCGGCAAGAAAATCGGCATGACACAGATTTTCGACGAAAAAGGTAACGTAATCCCCGTTACAGTTATTGAAGCCGGTCCTTGTGCAGTTGTTCAGAAGAAAACTGCTGAGAACGACGGTTATCAGGCTGTTCAGGTAGGTTACGGCGATGTGAAAGCACAGCGCGTTAACAAGCCTATGAAGGGTCACTTTGACAAAGGCAACGTTGCTCCCAAGAAGGTTCTCAAAGAGTTCCGTCTTGCAGACATTGACTCAGTTAATGTTGGCGACATCCTCAAAGCAGACTTGTTTGAAGTAGGCGAGAAGGTTGACGTAATCGGCACAAGCAAAGGTAAAGGTACAGCCGGCGTAATTAAGCGTTGGAACTTTGCAAGACTCAGAGAAAGCCACGGTACAGGTCCTGTTGCAAGAAACGGCGGTTCACTCGGTGTTATCGACCCCGCCAGAATCTTCAAAGGAAAGAAAATGGCAGGTCACCTCGGTGCTGAGCGTGTTACAATTCAGAATTTGACAGTTGCTAAGGTTGACGCAGAAAACAACCTCATCGCTGTTAAGGGTGCCATCCCCGGCCCCAAGGGCGGAATCGTTGTTATCGCAGACGCCAAGAAAGCTTAAGGAAGGAGTGTAATGTATGCCTAATTGTTCAGTATTTGACAGCAAGGGTAAGAAAGTTTCAGATATCGAGCTTGCAGAGTCAGTTTTCGGTATTGAGCCTAACCAGTCAGCTATGCATCTTTGCGTAGTAAATTATCTTGCAAATCAGCGCCAGGGCACACAGTCCACTAAAACTCGTTCCGAAGTTAGTGGCGGCGGCAGAAAGCCTTGGAGACAGAAGGGAACCGGTCGTGCACGTCAGGGCTCAACAAGAAGCCCCCAGTGGACACACGGCGGTATTGCTCACGGTCCCAAGCCTCGTGAGTACGGTTTCTCAATCAATAAGAAGGTAAGAAGACTTGCTATGAAGTCAGCTCTTTCAACAAAGGTTGCAGCTGAAGAAATGGTAGTTCTTGAAAGCCTTGAGCTTGGAGCAATCAAAACTAAGGACGTTGTAAGCGTTCTTTCATCACTTGAAACAGGTAAGAAAGTTCTTATCGTTCTTCCTGAAAAGAATGATGTAATTTACAGAAGCGCTCGTAACATCGCAGGTGTTGAAGTTTCACTTGTAAACACCCTCAATGTTTACGACATCCTCAACTGCGACACAATGGTTGTTCTTAAGGATGCAGTTTCTAAAATCGAGGAGGTTTACGCATGAGTAAAGTAGCACAGGATATCATCCTCCGCCCGATTA
>JAGBHX010000154.1 GCA_017935265.1 Clostridia bacterium
AGGTAAGAATATAAAGCAGGGCAAGAATAAGCATTTTGTCTGCCCCGTCTTGCGATAGAAGAATAATCATTGCAAGAATCAGTATCATATCTCCGTCTTTAAAAAGGGAGTTTATTGAGCCGAGGATTGAGCCCGGCGGATTTTGTATGCGGTTGATTTCACCTGTTGTCATTGCCGTCACCGTTTGGATTAAGTAGATTTAGCATAGGGATAATGTCAAGAAGCTTGAGCATCTGCATAGCTTCGTCGGCCTTTTTCTGACGTTTGGCGCTGAGGTTTGGCTTGAGCGCTTCAATCAGTCTGCAACGCTCGTTGCCGCCTGAATTCATTGCCCCCATTATGTGAGAAATTTTCATCAGCATTTCCGGTGATATTCCTCCAAACAGGTCGGGGGCAGGCTGGGTGTTTTGCTTTTCATCGCCGCCGAAAACAGATTCAGCTATACTTTTGAGCGAATTTATGTCGTCGGGTGAGAGGGAAGAAAGAATATCGTTCAAGGAATCCATTACTGTTTGCCTTTCAGTTTGTTTAAAAGTTGTTGCGCCTGGGGTGAAGAAAGAATTGATTGCAGCTTTTCTTTGTCAGCCATAATTTCTTTGATTTTTCCACTTTGCTCGGGATTCATTGAAGAGAGCATATTCATAGCCATTTTCTTTTTCTCTTCGGGTGATTTTGCGCCGAGGGCCTCAATGATTTTGTCTGCATTTTTGTCCATTTACAATTCACCTCCATAGTGTTATAATAATTTATATTGCTGAACAGAGGATGGTATGAATGCGAATATTGGTGGTTTCTGATTCTCACGGTGACCCGTTGAAGCTCAGACGTGCCGTTGACCAACAGCCTACGGCGGAAATGCTGTTTTTTCTTGGTGACGGTGAGCACGACCTTGAATATGCAGGGGTGATGCTTCCTGCGGTTAAGGTGAGAGGCAACTGCGATTGGGGCAGTATTCTGCCTGCTTTTTCCGTTGAAAAAATTAACGGCAAGGTGATTTATTCTACCCACGGCCACGGCGAATTTGTGAAGCACGGCATAAGTATGCTGATTTCTGCGGCAAAGGAGCGCGGTGCTCACATTGCATTATATGGTCACACTCACAATCCTGTTACACAATACATCGACGGTGTGTGGTACGTTAACCCCGGAAGCATTCGTGACGGCAATTATGCCGTTGTGGATATAACCTATTCGGGTATAATGCCTGTTCTGATGAAAATAAGATAGCATATTCCTCCGGCGCGGTGCATAGATTGTTATATAATCTCACCGTTTCGGGGGCGTTTTTATGTTTGTGCTTTCACTCAGAGCAAATAAAAAAAGACTTGTGTTTATTCTCGCGGGTATCGTCGCTGTTTTACTTATTATATATTTTGCCGTTAATCGGGAATCGCCGACGGTCAATGACGGCGCAATCAGCCTCAAAGCGGCGGATGCAGGGGAACGGCTTGCTTTCCTTTCCCAATTCGGGTGGGAGGTAGACGAGGATCCTGTTAAGGTGGAAGAGGTAATTATCCCCACCGAGTTTAACTCCGTTTATGAAAAATACAATCAGCTGCAAATCGGGCAAAACTTTGATTTGACAAAATATGCAGGCAAAACGGCAAAAAAATGGACTTACAGAATCAAAAATTACCCGGGCTACGGTGCGGATTGCGACTTTATTCACGCAAACATTCTTGTGTGTGAGGGCGCAGTTATCGGCGGTGACGTGAGCAGTCAGGAGCACAACGGGTTTATGAGGGGCTTTGATTTTCCTGAGCAGGGTGAACAGCTTGTTGAATAAAAAAGGAAAAATTGCCAACCATTATTTCGGGACGGTGATTTTATGAAAAACTCGCAGATTAAAATTTTCACAAAAGGTGTGCTCAACGGTAACGTGGCAAAATCGGCTTCTTTTCTGCTTATTTCGATGTGTGTTGCTGTTGTTTTTACTGCAATTCCTTTCCTTATCAATCTATATGTTTCCGAGCCTGCGATTTGCATTGGAGCTGTGGCGGCGTCTCTTGCGGTTTTGTTGTTTGTGCGTTGCGGCTTTGCGGCGGGAAGCAATGCCTGGTTCAGCTTTTACAAGCGCAAAAACAGGGCAGGCAGAGCAATCTTCTGGTTTGCACCAAGAAATAATTTTAAAGCGTTCAGGCTGTATGCCGCGCTGTTTTTTGCAAAGCTTTTCTGGACAATCCTTTTGCTCTTGCCGGGGGTAGCGGTTGTTTTTTCTTTTTGCTATCTTGCCTACGACACAGGGATTGAGTTCAATCTTTTTCTTTGCGGAATTGTCGGGGGAGGAATATTGGCTGCATCGGGATTGATTTTCAGATTTATAATTGTGCAGAAATATTTTCTTGCCAAAAGCATACTCACAGAAAATCCGAGTGTGTCAGCAATTGAGGCGATTCGCCAAAGCTGTGAAAAAATGAACGGCAAGCTGAAAAAAACTGCGTTTTTTAAGTTGAGCTTTACTCCGTGGATTCTGACTTGTGTAGGAATTGTGCCGATATTTTATGTATGGCCCTACTACCGCCAGAGCTGTGCAATCTTCGCAGGAGAAATAAGAAAATAAAACTTCCGCAGACTGCTCCGGCAGTCTGTTTTTTGTTGCACATTTTCCAATTAAATGTGCGGAAAATCTACATAATATCAATTGACTTTTTTTGCCAAAAGGGATAACATTATATTGTGATAATTTCATAGTGAAAAGGAGGCATTCTTCCTATGTATGTTATGGCTTTAGACCAAGGAACAACCAGTTCCCGCGCAATTATTTTTAACGAAAAAGGCGAAATCGTTGCCAAGGCTCAGAATGAGTTTACGCAGATTTATCCTCAGGCGGGCTGGGTTGAGCACAACCCTATGGAAATTCTCGGCAGTCAGCTTCAGTCTATGTCAATGGTGCTTGCAAGCGGCGGCTTTGACCCTGCTGAGATCAAGGCAATCGGTATCACCAATCAGCGTGAAACCACGATTATCTGGGATAAAACGACAGGTCTTCCTGTTTACAATGCCATTGTGTGGCAGTGCAGAAGAACAGCCGACCTTTGCGAAGAGCTGAAGGCTCAGGGACTTGAGGATTATGTCCGCGAGCATACCGGACTTCTCATTGACGCCTATTTTTCGGGCACAAAAATAAAGTGGATTCTTGACAATGTACCCGGTGCGCGTGAAAAGGCAGAGGCAGGCCAGCTCCTTTTCGGAACGGTTGAAACCTGGCTTATCTGGAACCTGACAGGCGGCAAGGTTCACGTAACCGATTATTCCAACGCTTCAAGAACAATGCTTTTTGACGTTGACAAGCTTTGCTGGGATGAATATCTTTGTGAGGTTCTGGGTGTGCCTATGTGTATGCTTCCCACACCTGTTTCTTCAAGTGAGGTTTACGGTACTGTGGCATCTGACAAGGTTGCAGGCATTCATATGCTCAAGGGCGTGCCCATCTGCGGAGCTATCGGCGACCAGCCTGCGGCACTTTTCGGTCAGGCCTGCTTTAAGACAGGTCAGGCAAAAAACACATACGGCACAGGCTGTTTCCTGCTGATGAATACAGGCGAAGAGCGTGTTCATTCTAAAAATAACCTTGTTACGGGTGTTGCCTGGAGCCTGGGAGGAAAAACAACATATTCAATCGAGGGCAGTGCCTTCAACGCAGGCTCAGTTATCAAATGGCTTCGCGACGAATTGCAGATGATTACCGAAGCTCACGAGTGTGACATTCTTGCCGAGAGTGTACCCGATGCCAACGGCGCTTATCTTGTGCCTGCTTTCACAGGCCTCGGCGCACCTTATTGGGATATGTACGCCCGCGGTTGTATTGTAGGTCTTACCCGTGGCGTCAACAGAGCCCATATTGCAAGGGCGGTGCTTGAATCAATCACCCTGCAGATGAAGGATTTGCTCATTGCGATGAATAAAGACAGCGGAATCGAGCTGTCTGAACTCCGAGTTGACGGCGGTGCAAGCGTGAGCAACATTATGATGCAAATTCAGAGCAACTTCATCGGAACTCCCGTTAACAGACCTAAAACCGTTGAAACCACCGCTTTAGGTGCGGCATATCTTGCAGGTCTTGCAGTGGGCGTGTGGAAGGACGTTGATGAAATTGAAAAGAACCGCGAGGTTGACAGAATCTTCACCCCCGAAATGGATATTGAAACAAGAGATAAAATTTATGCTCAGTGGCTCAAGGCCGTTGAAAGGGCTAAAAGCTGGGCAGATTGTGAATAATAAAATAAATCATTAAAGATGGAGGTCTTTATTATGCCTAAAATGGTATTAGATTGGAAAACTACTCACGACTTTATGAAGGACGCATTTATTGGTGTCGGTGTTCCTGCGGATGATGCAGAAATCGTTGTTGACGTTCTTCTGGAATCTGACCGCCGCGGAATCGAATCCCACGGCTGTAATCGTTTTAAGCCCGTTTACATTGACAGAATCAATGCAGGTATTCAGAGCCCTGTGACAAATTTTGATATTATCAAAGAAACTCCCACCACCGCAGTTGTTGACGGTCACAACGGTATGGGTCAGGTTATCGGCCACAAGGCTATGACAATGGCTATTGAAAAGGCTAAAAAATACGGTATGGGTATGGTCGTTGTCCGCAATTCCTGTCACTACGGCATTGCAGGCTATTACACCACAATGGCAACCAAAGCAGGCTGTATCGGTATGACAGGCACAAACGCCCGTCCTTCAGTTGCTCCCACATTGGGTGTTGAGGGTATGTTCGGCACAAATCCCTTTACAATCGGCGTTCCCACAGATGAAGATTTTGACTTCAACTTCGACTGCGCAACCTCAATCACTCAGAACGGTAAGGTTGAATATTACGAAAGAATCGGTGAAGACGTTCACCCCGGCACAATTATCGACACCGACGGCAACCCTGTTGAAGGCGATGCAGGCGTGGCACTCAAAAAAATCCGCAACGGCACAGCCGCACTCACAACCCTGGGCGGTATCGGTGAAGCCCTTGGCGGTTACAAGGGCTACGGCTTTGCAATGGCAGTAGAGTTTTTCTCATCAATTCTTCAGGACGGTGCTTACGGTAAGGACCTTGACGGTAAGGATGAAAACGGAAACATTCGTCCTTATCACCTCGGTCACTATTTCATCGCGATTGATACAGAACACTTCCTCGGCGAAGAGCTTGCCCGCAAAAAGGCAGGCGACATCATCCGCAGTGTTCGTGCATCCAAGAAGATGCCCGGTGAAGAGCGCATTTACACAGCAGGCGAAAAAGAGTGGGAAATCTGGCTCAGCCGTAAGGACAGCGGTGTACCCATCAATGAGTCTGTTCAGGCAGAAATGAACAAGGTTCGTGACGATTTAGGTCTTGATTACAAATTCCCCTGGGATTGATTTGGAGGCAGTTTTAATATGGATTATGCAAAAGAAGCCCTCAGATGCCATTATGAATGGCAGGGCAAAATTGAAGTTACCGCAAGAGCAAAGGTGAATGATAAGGAGTCTCTTTCTCTTGCTTACACACCCGGCGTTGCTCAGCCTTGCCTTGAGATCAGAGATGATATAAACAAGAGCTATGAGCTTACCCGACGCCACAATCTTGTTGCGGTTATTACCGACGGCACTGCAGTTCTCGGCCTCGGTGACATCGGCCCCGAAGCAGGTATGCCTGTTATGGAGGGCAAATGTGTTCTCTTTAAGGAATTCGGCGGTGTTGATGCTTTCCCTCTTTGCATCCGTTCAAAGGATGTTGATGAAATCGTTAACACAATCGCTATGATTGCAGGCTCCTTCGGCGGTATAAACCTTGAGGATATTGCCGCACCCCGTTGCTTTGAAATTGAGCGCAAGCTCAAAGAGAAGGTTGATATTCCCGTTTTTCACGATGATCAGCACGGCACAGCCATTGTTTGCTCGGCCGCTTTGATGAACGGACTTAAATGCGTCGGCAAAAAGGTTGAGGATGCAACCGTTGTTATCAACGGCGCAGGCTCGGCTGGTATTGCCATTGCCAAGCTTTTCATTCAGGTTGGCGTTAAAAACGTAATTATGTGCGACCGTTTCGGTATTGTTTGCAAGGGCAAGGAGGGAATGACCTCAGCTCAGGAGGAAATGGCTGAAATCTCCAACAAAAACAACATCGACGGCACTCTTGCCGATGCACTTGTTGGCGCAGATGTACTCGTTGGTGTTTCTGCCCCGGGCGTTGTAAGTCAGGATATGATTCGCTCGATGGCAAAGGACCCCATTGTTATGGCTATGGCTAACCCCGTGCCCGAAATTATGCCTGATGAAGCTAAAGCCGCAGGCGCCGCAGTTGTGGGCACAGGCCGTTCAGACTATCCCAACCAGATTAACAACGTTCTTGCTTTCCCCGGAATTTTCCGCGGTGCTCTTGATGTGAGAGCAAGTGACATCAATGAAGAAATGAAGGTTGCCGCCGCAAAGGCGATTGCTTCTCTCGTTTCTGATGAAGAGCTTTGTCCCGAATATATCATTCCCAAGGCTTTTGATGAAAGAGTCGGCACAACCGTTGCTGCCGCAGTTGCTCAGGCCGCAAGGGATACAGGCGTTGCAAGAATTTAATTCAGAACTTCTGATAACCGTTGGTGAAAGCCGACGGTTATTTTTTTGCCTTTTTTGTCATAGATATGAGAGAGGTGAAATTATGGAAAACAAAAAAACAAACAACAAATCCAATAAAAAAGAAACAGATTCCTTTGTCAGAATCACAGCCGTGCAGTTTTTGATTTGCGGCTTTATGGTGCTTCTGGTTTTTGGCGCGTGTCGCCTCAGTCCTGACGGCGGAGCTTCGCTCAGGGCAAAATATAATGAAATTATGCTCACGGATATAAGCTTTTCTCAGGTGTGGAGCAGTGTAAAAGAGGTTGCCGAATATGTGATGAAGCCCGTCGAGGTGGAAAAGGTGCAGGATAATCTCGTCACAGAAGAAGAGCAGACAACTGCACCAAAGGAGTAAGCAACACAAAAAACCGAGCCTTAAACCACCACCGTTCAAGAGCCGAAAAGCAACAGTGACGTTGCAGCGGTGATGTCGTTTTTTGGTGATGCAGGCAAAATGACAGCTCCTGCCCACGGAAGAATAACCTCTTTTTTCGGTGAAAGAACGGACCCTATCAGCGGTGAAGACGGTGTGCACAAGGCCATTGATATTGCTCTTGATGAGGGCACCTGTGTTTCTGCCGCGTGGGACGGAGTGGTGAGTAAAACGGGTTATGATTCCACCGGCGGAAACTACATCTGGCTTGTGCACAAAAACGGAAACGAAACCTTTTATTGCCATTTGTCTGAAATTCTTGTTAGCGACGGCACGGTTATCAGGGCAGGGGAGACCATTGCCTTTTCGGGCAATACGGGATACAGCACAGGGCCTCATCTTCACTTCGCAGTTAAAGAAAACGGAGAGTATACAGACCCCCTTGACTTCCTCAAGGCAGAAGACGGCAGAATATGACGACTTTTGTGAAAGGCAAAAAGGTTCAGGTAAGCGTTTATTTTGCTCTTTTGCTGACATTGGTTTTTGCTCTGTCGCCACAAGGCTATGCGCCGGTGGGATTTGTGTGTTGCCTTCTTCACGAAACAGGACATCTCCTTTGTATGAAAGCGGTTGGGTGCAAAATCAAAGGTGTGGCTTTCGGTGTGTACGGAATGAGGATTGACAGCGAATTACCTCTTTCTTTTAAAAAGGAAGCGTTGGTTGCTCTCGGCGGACCTCTTGCAAACATTGTTTTAGCGGTTGTCGGAGTTGCTTTGGATAACAGAATATTCGCCATTGTCAACACAGCCGTTGCCGTTTTTAATCTGATTCCCGTTGAGTCCACCGACGGACACACCGCGCTGAAAAGCTTGCTTGGCTTACGCTTTGAAAGTAAAAAAATAAAAGCCGCACTGAATATTGTCAGCGCAGCTTTTTTGTTTTTGATGTATTGCTTCGGCTTCCTGCTTCTTTTTAAAAGCGGATATAATTTTTCAGCCTTAGCAGTTAGTGTTTATCTGACGGTTAAATTCTTGTTTCAAGGAAGTCAGCCTTGCCGTTGATTGTGAATTTGCCGCTGTCAGCAGGAATAAAAAGGCTTTCTCCCTTAACCATTGTAAGCTCGGTGTTGCCGCAGGCAACGGTTGCTTTGCCGTTGAGGCAAAGGAGTGAAACAAAGGAGGTTTCGTCAGCAAAGCTTTCATAGTTTCCGTCAACCTTAACGTCATACATCTTGAAAAGGTCGCAGGCTGTAAGCTCAGCTCTCACGCCGCCGTCCTGAGCTTCGGCCTTTCTTTTTGAAGCGTCGGGGATAACAGGGGGGCAAAGGTTGGTTACGTCAGCGGCCTTGTCCACGTGAAGGGGGCGGGGCTGACCGTCAGCACCGAGACGGCCGTAGTCATAAATTCTGTATGTAGTGTTGGAATTCTGCTGAACCTCTGCGAGCATAATACCCTTGCAGATTGCGTGCATTGTGCCTGCCTCGATGAAGAAAAGGTCACCTTTTTTTACCTTAACCTTGTTAACGATGTCCAGCATTTTTTCGCTCTGTGCGGCTTCTTTAAATTCTTCAACACTCACTTCACGGTTAAAGCCGAGAATAAGCTCAGCGTCGTCATCACAGTCAAGAATATACCAGGCTTCGGTTTTGCCGTATTCACCCTCAACGCGCATTGCGTATTCGTCGTCGGGATGCACCTGAATTGAAAGATTGTTTTTAGCATCAATGAGCTTAATCAGAATGGGGAAAAACTCAAATTTATTGCCGTTTGTTCCGCAGATTTCTTTGTTGCTCTCGTAAATTTCCTGAAGAGTTTTGCCTTCAAGAGCACCGCCCTCAACGGTTGAAGGGCCAGCCTTGTGGCAGGAGAGCACCCAGGCCTCTGCTGCAGGATTTTTGTCGGTTTTGATACCGTATTCGTCAATAAGTCTTGTGCCGCCCCAGATGTAGTCGGCAACTGTGGGAATAAGCTTAAACATTTCCATAATGATTCTCCAATCAAACAAAATCACATATTATATTACTTCAAAACTCTCAAAAAGTAAATAGCTTTTTGAGGGTTTCTATTTCTTCCTGATAGCCCGGCAGCTCATTGGGTGTTTCAAGGTAAAAGGGCAAATCCCTGAGGGCCGGGTGGTTGATTATTCTTTCAAAGGCATCAATTCCGATGTGACCCTTGCCGATTTTTTCGTGGCGGTCCTTGTGGGCATCTATGACATTTTTGCTGTCGTTGAGGTGAATTGCCTTTAAATATTGAAGCCCGATAACCGCGTCAAACTCTTTAATAACCGCGTCAAGATTGTTTACAATGTCATATCCGCCGTCGTGAACGTGGCAGGTATCAAGGCAGACACCGATTTTATCTTTAAGGTGAACTTTTTCAATAATTGCGCTGATTTCTTCAAAGCTTTTGCCAACCTCCGAGCCTTTGCCTGCCATTGTTTCCAGAAGAACAACGGTTTTTTGCTTGGCGGTGAGAATTGTGTTGAGTGTATCCGCTATCTGCTCAATTCCCGTTTCAACACCCTGACCTGTGTGACTGCCGGGGTGAAAATTATACATACATCCGCCTAAAAGTTCAAGGCGCTTGAGGTCATCCTCCATGGTTTCTTTTGCAAAAACTCTTGTTTCGGGGTTGGCTGAGCAGGGGTTGAGGGTGTATGGAGCGTGAGCGAGAAAATGAGAAATTCCGTTTTCTTTGCAAAAAGAGATAAAAGCAGAAATATCCTCAGGGTCAATATCCTTTGCCTTGCTTCCCCTCGGGTTTCTTGTAAAAAACTGCAAGGTATTTGCACCGATTTTAAGGGCATCTCTGCCCATTTGCAAAAAGCCCTTTGAAACAGATAAATGACAGCCGATTTTAAGCATAATGACCTCCGTTATTTTTCGCAATAAAAGCAATCTGACTCCCATTTTAATGGGTTGTTGTCAATATATTGCCAGATTTCTTCATAGTCATGTTCGTTTCTGATTATATGGTCGTGGAAAGAGCGTTGCCAAACTTTTTTATTGCAGTTTGTTTTATGAATCTCTTTTGAAACATTCATTTTCAAATATCCAATTGCTTTTAATATTGTAGAACGAGAATATAGGGGCAATTCATGAATTGCCCGTTCCTGCCGATTGAATATTGATATAATCAAGTGAATGTGATTGGGCATTATTACATATTTATCGACTGATATATCAAATCTGTCAGGTAAACTTTTGATTATTTGTTCAACGATTTTTCCATAGTGAGTTAATATCAGTTCGGGCGATTCGTGAATCGCCCCTACCCGTATTTTTGAAAGTAACTGCTTGTGCTCGTGTGTGCAGATTGTTATAAAATATGCACCGTTTTGTGAGTAATCATACCCCAATAATCTTGTTCTTTTTCTTTTGGGTAAGTCCATAATATCACCGAATATATTTTACCACAAAAAACAGGGGATAGCAATTGCTATCCCCTGAAAACATTCAATATGTAATTACCACTTGAAGTTCTTCATTTCAACTGTTGAAGAACCGGTAGCTGTGCCCTTTGAGCCCATAACATTTGAGATGTCATATTTGAAATTAAACTTAACAACAAGGCTTGTGATGTTGCCTGTTTTTGAGTTAATTGTTGCTGTTACAACAGCGTTTGAATAGCTCTCTGAAATGTTAGCTGAGCCTGCAATGTCGTCAATAGCGTCATAAACGTTCTGAGCGTTCTTGTGGTCCCAATAGTTCTTGTCGCCCTCGCCCTGAGAAATACCGCATTTATCAAGAGCTGTGCCGCCTGCTGACTTAACTGAGCCGCCCTGAACTGAGCTTGAACCGTCCTTGAGCTGGATTGTGATTGTGTAGATGCCGTTCTTGTCTACGCAAGTTGCGTTTTTAACATTAGCGGCTGTGAGTGATGAAGCCTGAAGGAACTTGTGGTAGCTGTCAACTGTGTCTTCTTTAGTAACTGTTGCAGTGTATTTGTTTTCTTCGCCAACACCCATAAACTGGTATACAAGACCCTTGAATGTCTTGAGAGCAACGCCTGCTTCGTATGTTTTTTCAACAGACATTCTTTCTTTTGAGAAGAGAACCTTCTTGTCAACTGCTTTCTTTGTTGCTGTGTTGTAATATTTGAGAACGTCAGCAACTGAAGAGGGAGCCTTTGAACCTGCGTCTGCGTTTGTGTTTGCCTGAGCGTCATTGCCTGCGGGAGCGTCAGTTGAATCCTGAGCGCCGCTGTCAACAGTTGCATCGCCTGCAACATCACCTGTTGCGTCGCCTGCTACGTCGCCTGTTGCATCACCTGCAACATCGCCTGTTACGTCGCCGCTTACATCGCCTGAAACGTCGCCTGAAACATCGCCGCTTACTGCGCCGGAAGAAAGCTTTTCTGCAACAGCGATTTTGTTGTCAGCAACCTTGCCTGCGCAAACTGAAATTGAAACCGCTACAATAGCAACGCACAAAACTGCGCTGATGCTGCTGATGATAGCAGAAACTACTTTTGCATCCATAGGCTTCTTTTCTTTAGCCACTTTTTCTTTTTTACTCATGAGAAATACAACCTCCTGAATTTTGTTGAAACAATTATATATTAAACCAATGTGTTTTGCAACACAATTTTGAAATTAAAAGCAAAAAATCAGCTAAAATTATCCACAATTTCTCCGTTTGTTGCCGAAATCATAATTTTTTCGTCAGAAGACAAAAATCCGATGGAGACTTTGACATCTTTGAAATTGTAATTTTCAAACTCTTCATAGCAGGTGAGGGACATCTGCTGAATGGATTTTGCAAGCTCATTGTAAAGGGTGGGGTCAACGGAATGGGCATAGCTGCAATCTGCATATGTTTTTGTGGCGTAAGAGGCAATAATCACCTGATTCTTTTCTTCGTCATAATATCCGTGAGCTTCATAATGCTGGAGCATAAACTGATGCTCAATGTCTTCAATCAGCTTTTCTGCCAACTCCTCACGGGTGTCTATTTTTGTGTCGGCTGTGGTTTTGGAAGGAAACACAGCTGTTTTGCTTTGCGCAAAGTTTCCGCTTTTTTCTGTGCCGTCAACAACATAAGTGTAGCTGACTGCCTGTGCGGTTTTTGTGTTTTGCGGCAAACTGACGGTAACGGTTGCCTCGTGCTCCGGGTCAACGTGTAGGGCATAGTCGCCCCTGGCCGAATCAATGAAATCACCGTTTTCATCAAATGCCTTTACGGTGACGGTGAGGTTATAAATCTGAGCCTTTTCATTATTGAGCACTGTGAAAATTCCGTTTACGCCGTTGCTTGCTTTGACGAGCTCACAGCTTGCGATTTCGACGCTTTCTTTTGCCGAGCACGCAGAAAGCATAAACACGGTGAAAACGAAAATCAAAATCAGACCTGTTGCTTTAAGAAAGATTTTTTTCATATTATTCAACCTCTTTGTATTCCGAAAGGCTGTCGATAAACTGCCTTGCAATTCTGCCCGACATTCCGCCGTGGCGAAGCTCCCACACTCTTGCTCTGTCAAGAAGCTCGTCTTCGGGCATATTGATTTTTGCTCTTTTGGCAAGGTGAATAACAATCTGCTGATACTCCTTTTGAATAGGCTTCATAAAGCTGATTGCAACACCGAAGCGTTCTGCAAGTGAAAGCTTTTCCTGCACTGTGTCGGAATGGTGAATGTCTGCCTGAGTGTCGTTGCGGTCGGACCAAGTTTCTTTAATGAGATGACGGCGGTTTGAGGTGGCATAAATCAGCACGTTGTCGGGTTTTGGCTGTATACCGCCCTCAATAACGGATTTGAGGTATTTATACTCAATTTCAAAATCCTCAAATGAAAGGTCGTCAATGTAAACGATGAAGCGGTAGTTTCTGTCTTTGAGTGAATCGATAACCGCGGAAAGATATTTGAACTGATATTTGTTAACGTCAACAATGCGGAGACCCTGGCCCCAGTATTCATTAAGAATAGCCTTGACCGATGAAGATTTGCCCGTGCCTGCAGCGCCGTAAAGCAAGCAGTTGTTGGCGCTGTTGCCCTGCACAAAAGCCTCTGTGTTGTCGCAAAGCTGCTTTTTCTGAGTTTCATAACCCCACAAATCATCAAGGGTGATGTTGCTGAATTTTGTAACGGGCTCAAGGGTGAAGCTGTCGCCTTTTTCTTTGATAACAAAGGCCTTGTTGATGCCGAAGGTGCCTGTGCCGTAATCCTTGTAAAACCTTGCAATTACCTCGATGAAGGCCTCGTCGCTTTCTGCTTTGTCAAGGTCAGCGGCAAGCCTGCAGGCCATTTGGCCGATTGCATAATTTTCAGTGTCAGCCTTGTCGGGGTTAGGGGTATAATTTCTGATGCAATCAGAAAGATAGCTGTTTTTAATCTCAGCGTTGAAAAGTGAGCGGAGTACCTTGATGTCATTCATTGCAACCGAATAAATTGAGCCCTTGGGTATATCTCTTTTTTCGCAGGCAATTGAAAATGCGTTTTCGTCGTTGATGATGAGAAGGGCAAGGTATGCCTTAAAAACGTCACCGCTGAGAGAATATTTTTCTGCGGCAGAAACAATTTTGCAAACGGCAGGGTAGAGGTTATCTTCATTTATTAAATCGAAGACGCTTTTGTAGCCGTCATATTTTCCGTAAAGTATCATTGAATTTTTCATTTGTATTCCTTCTTTCTGCAGAGAATTATACAATAGTGTTAAAATTTTTTCAATACTTCTTTTATACTCTTGATTTAGTGAGTTAAAATGTAATATAATATGATGAATAATTGTTTTGTGAGGTGACAGTATGCTTGAGTTCCTTGCTCCGTTATCCCGTTATCTGCTTACGGGTATGGGCGTTATAATTCTGGCGGTGTGCTGTTTCTCACTTCTCAGAATCAAAGCGCCAAAGGTCAAGCCTGCCCTTTTTATTGATACCGTCAAGGGGGAGGAATACCCCGTAACCCATTGGGAAACGTCAATAGGCAGAAGTAATTCCTGCGACATAACTCTTGGCTTTTCAACGGTGAGCAGATTTCACGCCGTGCTCACAAAGCAGAAAAAGGGCTGGGTTATTACCGACACTCTTTCGCGCACAGGTACTTATGTTAACAACAAAAAGATAAAAGAACCCACGGTTATAAAAAACGGCGACGTTGTTATTTTCGGCGGAGTTTCGCTTTTGTTTAAAGAAAGGTAATTGAAATGGACAATTTAAAGGATGCAAAAAAAGTAGTGGTAAAGGTGGGTACGTCATCTCTCACCTATGAAACAGGCAAAACAAATATCAGAAGAATGAAGAAGCTCGTTGAAGTGCTTTCAGACCTGAAAAACAGCGGAATGCAGATTGTGCTTGTCACTTCCGGTGCAATCGGTGTGGGTGTGGGCAAATTGGGTCTCAAATCCAAGCCTCAGGACACTCCCGGCCGTCAGGCGGCGGCAACTGTCGGTCAGTGCGAGCTTATGTTTATGTATGACAAGCTTTTTTCGGAATACGGCCATACAATCGGTCAGCTTCTCATCACACGTTCCGACATTGATAACCCCGAAAGAAAAGAAAATCTTATCAACACCTTTGACAAACTCTTTGAATACGGTGCAATTCCCGTAATCAACGAAAACGATGCCGTTGCGGTTGAAGAAATTGTTTTTGGTGACAACGATAATCTTTCCGCCATTGTTGCAAGGCTCACCCATGCTGACGGACTTGTTATTCTCACCGACATTGACGGGCTTTTCAGCGGCAACCCCAAAACCGATGATGATGCCGTGCTTATTCCCGTTGTGGAAGAAATCACTGAAGAGGTTGAATCCCTTGCAGGCGGTGCAGGCTCAAGCAGGGGAACGGGCGGAATGATAACAAAGCTTCACGCCGCCAAAACAGCAGGCGAAGCAGGTATTCCCACAGTTATTATCAACGGCACCAATCCTGAGGATATTTACAGAATTATTGAAGGCAGGCAGGTAGGCACATTCTTCTGCGCCAAAAAGTGAGGTTAAACTATGTTGAACGAAATCGGCGCACGCGCCAAAAAAGCATCCCGTGTGCTTGCAACTGCAGGTACGGACACAAAAAACAAAGCTCTTGTTGCCATTGCAGACGCTCTTATGGCACGGGCTGAATATATCATTGAAGCCAATAAAAGAGACATCAAATCAGCAAGGCTCAACGGAATGAGCGAAGCTATGGTAGACCGCCTTGCTCTTGATATGCGCAGAATTGATGCTATGGCAAGAGGTGCATTTGAGGTTTCTCAGGCAAGCGACCCTATCGGCAAGGTACTCAGCGGAACAACAAGACCCAACGGCCTCAAAATTGAAAAGGTTACAGTTCCTTTGGGTGTTATCGCCGTTATTTATGAATCCCGCCCCAATGTTACGGCAGATGCCGCCGCACTTTGCCTCAAGTCGGGCAATGCGGTAATTCTCCGCGGCGGCAAAGAGGCAATTTATTCAAACATTGCCATTGCTCACACAATGCGCGAGGCTGTTGAAAGCGTGGGTCTTCCGGCTGACTGCATTCAGCTCATTGAAAACACTTCACGCGAAAGTGCATCGGGCCTTATGAAGCTCAACGAGTTTGTTGATGTGCTTATTCCCCGTGGCGGTGCGGGGCTTATCAGAGCCTGTGTAGAAAATTCAACAGTACCCGTTATTGAAACAGGAACGGGCAACTGCCACGTTTACGTTGACAAGGATGCGAATATCGACATTGCAAAGAGCATAATCGTCAATGCAAAAACCTCACGCCCCTCTGTGTGCAACGCTTGCGAAAGTCTGCTTTTCCACAAGGAGCTGGACGAAAGAGCAGTTTTTGCCCTTTGTAAGGCTCTTGATGACAAGGGTGTGCGTATTCATTCCGACAAAAAGGTTAAGGATATTTACCCTGCCGCAGTTGAAGCCACCGAGGAAGATTGGGGCACGGAATACCTCGGCTATGAAATCAGCGCAAAGTTTGTTGAAAATATTGACGAAGCTATTGAGCATATTACAAAATACGGTACGGGTCACAGCGAATGTATTGTAACTGACAATTACTTTGCTGCCAACAAGTTCACTAATGAAGTGGACGCTGCCGCAGTTTATGTCAACGCTTCAACCCGCTTTACCGACGGCAGTGAGTTCGGCTTCGGCACAGAAATCGGCATTTCTACCCAGAAGCTTCACGCAAGAGGGCCTCTCGGACTTGATAATTTAACAAGCGAAAAATATATCGTTACAGGTAACGGACAGATAAGGTGATTTGATGTCGCAGGAAAATATTGAAGCTAAAAAGAAAAGCCGTTCTCACAAAAGCTCCTTTGCTCTGGGGCTTGTGATCATCTGCTTTGCAATAGTGGGTATTGTGAGCGTGGTTATGTATGCCGTGGGCGGTGTGCAGTCTCTTTTTAATCAGGAAAAGCAAAAGGCAGAATATGAGGATTTTCTTTACCCCGTGGTTATGCTTGACCCCGAGGTGTTTGATGACGTAACCACAGCGGATATGGAAGATCTGCTGGCGGCTTCCATTCTTTCTCTTCTTTCTGAAGAAGAAAGCAATCCTCACGATTTCCCATTTGTTGAGGGCGAGGTTTCAGGTCTTGCCATTCCCGAAGCAACAGTCAACAAAG
This sequence comes from Clostridia bacterium, assembly GCA_017935265.1. Classification (GTDB taxonomy): domain Bacteria; phylum Bacillota; class Clostridia; order Oscillospirales; family Acutalibacteraceae; genus CAG-488. Next base: position 16,507 of record JAGBHX010000154.1, read on the forward strand.
CTTTTGCCGAGCTTTTCGGCACGGATATAAAGCCTGAACACAGAAGCGTGGAGTGTTCAACCTGTGTGTTTGAATATCAGAGTTCCGCGGCAAGATACGTTATTCCCCTGACGGGATATGACCCTGCATTTTTGCCCGATGTTATGGAAATTGACAAAAACCGTGAAGGCTCAGTTGCCCTCACCGTGGGTTACGTTGCTTACGGAGACTGGCAGGTGAATGAGGACAATTCATTCACTCAACCTGAGCCGGCTAAATACAGAAAAATCACTTTGCGCAAAACAGAGTCAGGCTACTATGTCAGCGCAATTCAGAACGCAGAGGTGACACAATGAAAGAAATATTCAGCACCAAAATTTTCCCCGAGGGATATATTCCCGAGGTTCACGCTTCAACTGTTTTGAAGGTTGATGATAACAAGCTTCTCTGTGCCTTTTTCGGCGGAACAGAGGAGGGCAGGGACGATGTTGAAATCTATCTTTCTTCTTTTGACGGCGAAAATTGGACTCTTCCCCAAATTGTTGCAAGCGCAGATAACGTGCCTTGCTGGAATCCTGTTCTTTTTGCGCACGACGGTAAAATCAGCCTTTATTACAAGGTGGGCAAGCCTATTCCGAATTGGCACACAATGGTTAAGGATTCTTTTGACGGAGGAAAAACCTGGAGTGAAGCACGCGAGCTTGTGCCCGGTGATATCGGCGGTCGCGGCCCTGTTAAAAACAAAGCAATTCTCCTCAAAAACGGCAATCTCTGTGCGCCTGCATCGGTTGAAACAGAAGATGAGTGGGATGCTTTTACAGACATTTCGTGCGACGGAGGAATTACTTGGGAAAAGAGCGAGCTTGTTCCCTTTGACCACAAGACAGCAGACGGAAGAGGAATTATTCAGCCCACCTTGTGGGAAAGTGAAGATAAGCTTTATATGCTTATCCGTTCATCGGAAAGCCGTGTTATGAAAAGCGTTTCAACTGACGGCGGCAAAACCTGGGCAAGGGCAGAGAAAACTCAGCTTCTTCACAACAACAGCGGAATTGACTGCACACAGCTTCCGGGCGGTGACGTGCTCGTTGTGCACAATCCTGTTGAAGCCTGTTGGGGCGACAGAAACATAATTTCTTATGCAATTACTCACGACAACGCTCAGAGCTTCGATGAGGGTGTTGTGATTGAACAAAGCGACGACACCGAAGCAGAATTTTCTTACCCTGCGGTGATAAACGACGGAAAGTATATTTACCTCACTTACACCCACAACCGAAAGAACATAATGTTCAGAATATTTGAGATATAAAAAAGAGCCATAAGACTTTATCGGTCTTATGGCTTAATTTTTTATAATCCTAACTTTTCTTTCAGAATTGGTGTCAGCTTTTCGGCGATGATTTTGTGTCCGTCACGAAGCGGATGGAGGGGCTCAAGGGGCACCCAGCCTGTTGAATTTATGAAAATAATATTGCAACCGTGCTCTTCGTTGTATTTTTCAATAGTTGCTTCAAGCTCCACGGGGAACGCTCCGCAGAATGCGCTCAGAGCAATAATCTGTGACGAGGGGTTAATCTTCCTGATAACGTCAAGGAGCCCGCAATACTCTTCGGTGTATTTTTCAGCAGTTGCGCCTCTGTCGTTGGCACCGTGATTTATAAGAATATAGTCGGGTGACTGGTATGTAACGGGGTGGCCGTCAAAGCAGTAGGGATAAGCCTCACTTGCCTTGGGCACACTTCCGCAACCGCCCTTTGTTGCACCCACTGCACCGTAACCCATATGAAGGGGGATAAGGTCAAGCTTCTGCGCTGTGAGGTAAGCGTAGGTGGCGGTTGAATCGTCCTGATACGGGCGGTTGAACATACCCTCGTTTTTGTCCCATTCTCTGTCTTCAACCAACACACCCTCGGTGATTGAGTCGCCCACGAGCTCAATGGTTTTTCTGTTATCCTCGGGCACAACAGCGCACCCGTCGGCTTCATAGCCTATGAAAGAAATTTTGCCGATTAAGGGGTGATGCCAACGCTGATGCATTTCAACCGCGCTTTTGAATGTGACAGTGAGAACGTGGTCGCCGTTGTCATTTGCTTCAACTCTTAAAAACGGATTGACGGGAGCTTCAAATCTGCAGCCGCCGTCGATGCTCAGCCACAGGTGGGGGTATGGGTGAGAGTTCCAGATTGTGTTGAAATGAAGCGTTGCCCATTTGCCCTTGAATGCAATTTTAATAACCGAGCCGGGCGTGGCAGAGGTCATTGTGTCGTTAAATTCACTCCATCTGCCGATAAATTTTACGCTGTTATCTTTGTATGAATAAAACATAATATCATTCCTCTATATAAATTTCACTGATCATAAAGCCTGCAACGGGCTCGGTGATTCTGACCTCAGCATAGCCGTTTTCAAAATATTCTTTGGGCACGGTGTAGTTGATTGCCGTGTAGTTGTCGATGAGGTAAGTTTTGCTGTAGGCCTCGTCAACTCTGCCGCCGTAAGGTTTGCCGCAATAAAACTCCTTGCCGTTGATTTCTATTCTGAAATTGTCAATGCTTTCGTCAAATTTGCGGTTTTTGTATGTAATTCTCATTTCACAGCCGCCGTTGAACTTAACAGAAAACGCAAAGCGGAAATTGTAGTGGTCATAAACCTTTGTTAATCTCATCGGCAGTGTGCCGTCGTTAACGGGTCTGTCACCCTGAAAATCCATATAAAATTCGCCTTCCTGCCTGCCGACAGCCTCAAAGCCGTGGAAAGCAAAGGAAAAATAGTTTTCATCGCGGTTGAGCTCAATCATATTGGTCAGCAGGTCTTTGTCAGCGCCGCTGTTGATTTTGTTAAGCAGATAAAGTCTGTCTGTTATGGGGCGGTCGATTGTTTCAAGGGTGCATCCTCTGTCCCAATCCTTGCCGTGGTAATTTTCAACATCCAACTGCATACCGATTAAATCAAAAAGAAGCTTGCCGTGGGTGTCAATATTTTTTCTGAGCTGATTATATTCATCGCTGAAAGGTGATTCGAGAATTTCCTTGGCTTTTGCGATTTCACCTTTTCTGATTTCACTTTCCGCTTTTCGGATAAGCCCGTTTTCAAACACAAATCTTGATTTGACAAGCATATCACATTCAGCGGCAAAAAGGTGCATCACAAAGCGGAAATTCTGCATACTCTTTTCTGTTGCAAGAAAAGTGATTTTTTTGTAAACCTCTTCAATCACAGGGTTTTCGTCGGGCGCACCCTCCCAACATTTTTCAAGCATAAATATGCATCGGGCAAATTCATCTGTATTCACCTCGGGAATATAGGCCCTTGCGTAATCCTTTACCACTTCGCAAATGTCGCATTTAGGGTCAAAGTCAAGCGCGCTCCAGACAACCTTGTTAAGGTCATCGTGAATACCGTCGGAATACGTAACACTGCCCACAAGAAATTTTTCTGTCTGTCTGTAAATATGGCGGTATTCCAAGGGGCGGGGATTGACACTTTCACGGCTGAAGGCAGAAGCAAAAGCATAGTGCCAGTTATCCCTGTCAAAGTGAACGGGATATTCGCACCTAACGCAATGGGTCACATCGGGATAAAACCTCAGGGGATATTTTTTGGGTACGGCCTTTCTCAACGCTTCAAGCGGCATCGCGTGGTTAGGACCGTAAATAATGCCTTCAATAAAGTCAGGCTCTTTGCTGATTTCTTCTGTAAATTTTTCACCCCAATCGGCATATTCATGAGGGGCCTGGGCAGAAATCCAAAGCTTTGCATCAGGATGAATTTCATTGAGAATTGACTTAATAAGCTCACACCGCTTGAAAAAATCGGCAGGCATCATATCACCGGGGTCGCCGCCGGGAATGAACAGAACATCAACGCGCTTTGCCTCACGGTAAAAGTCATAAATCTTTGCTCTTACGTCCTCGTCGGTTTCATCTGAATAAGTAGGGTGCCAGACCGAAACGTCAATGTCAAGCTCGTCACACACGGCAGAAACCGCAGTGAACATATCCTTGATGCTCAGCGGCATAAGGCAATTTTGCTTTTCGTTGTCGCAAATGCCCTCAAAGGTGTTGAGACCAAACATCATAAGCTCAAGGAGGTATCTGCGGTATTGCTCAACTTCCCAGGCGTCGCAGGTGTTGTTTGTGTCGCGGTAGCCCAGCTGATGGCCTCGGATTTTTTTTGCAGGAGAATAGTACCTTGTTATGTCTTCGGTGAGAATAAAGCTGTTATCTCTGATTTCACATTTTCGAAGGAGCATCGAGTATCCGTAAATAAACCCTCTCAGGCGGTGGGCACAGACGGTGATTTTGCTTTCGGTCACCTCGATCTCAAAATCTTCACATTCAGGGGTGGCGGAAAGGGTTTTAAATTCAAAAACAGTTCCGCCTTCAAAACAAAAATCAACCGTTCTTAAACGGATTTCATCTTTAAAAAGTGCACAGGCTTTTTGTGCAATTTCTGTGTCACAAATGAAATTAAACTGTGAAAAGATAAAACTCATAAAAACACAACCTTGAAAAATAGTTTTAAATATTGTAACATATACAGGTAGGATTTAGCAACAGGGGAGAATATAATGATTGAAAAAATTGTTGAAGAAAACGTGTGGGATGTTTTAGAAAAAACGCACCTTCCTATTGTGGTTTACGGAATGGGAAACGGTGCGGATATGGTGATAGATAAGCTTCGCCGTATGGGGCTGGAAATTGCCGAGGTTTTTGCAAGCGACAAATTTGTCCGCGGCCAGTTTTTCAGAGGTCTGCAGGTCAAAAAATATTCTGACATCTGCAGGGAATACGACGATTTTTTTATTGTGATGAGCTTTGCCGTGCACGATGACGAAACTATTGAAAACGTCAGAAAAATGGCGAGTGAGCATCCTCTTGTTGCACCGGATGTTCCCGTGGCTGATGATACGATTTTTACCCGCGAGTTTATTGAAGCTCACGATGAGGAATTTGATAAGGCATATTCACTTCTTGCCGACGATGAATCAAGAAAAAACTATGTAAATATTCTCAACTTCAAGGTCAGCGGAAAAATAGAATATCTCTTCAGCTCGGAAAAGGAAAAAAGCTTTATTTATAAAGAAATTTTCAACGTGGGCGAGGATGAGGTTTTTGTGGATTTAGGAGCTTATGACGGCGACACAATCCGTGAATTTTGCAACGCCTGCGGCGGCAAATACAAAAAGATTTATGCCTTTGAGGCTGATGAAAAGAATTTTAAAAAGCTCTGCGCAAAAACAGAAGGTATGGAAAACATTTCTTTGCACAATCTTGCCGCGTGGGATAAAAAAGAAACCCTTGTTTTTGAAAAAAAGATGGGCAGAAATTCACGCCTTTCACCTGTGGGCAATGTGCAGGTTCAGGCGGATACCGTTGATAATATTGCCGACGGCGAAGTGACAATATTGAAAATGGACATTGAAGGCAGTGAAGAAAAAGCACTTGACGGAGCAAGGGAAACGATTGTAAAATATAACCCGAAATTATATATCTGCGCTTATCACCGCAACAGCGATATGTTTCTTCTGCCCTTGAAAATACATTCAATGTGCAGCGACTACAGATTTTATTTTTACCACCAAAGATATATCCCTGCCTGGGAATCAAATTTTTACGGGGTGATTTAATGGCAAACCCAAAAAGTAAAATACTGCCCGGAATTATGAGCACGTTTGTGGTTGTGATTATGTTTTTTTGTATAGATGCTTTTGCGCCTATGCTTATGGGTGACCTGAACTTGTTCGGAACAAACGTTATAGGCGCAGGTCTCGGTATTGTCACTGTCGGAGTGATGTGCTTTGCAAAACAGCGTCCGCTGGCGAGCATAGGCTTGATTTTTGAGCCCCGCCGCATACTCAGAGGGCTGGCTGTCGGCGGAGGTATGGCGCTTTTGCCGCTGCTTGCCGTGTTTGGTGTGCAGACGGTTATATATGCAGTCACTAAAATGCCGTCGCTTGCACCCGATTTTGTAACACCTAATGCAGACGGAGAAATGTCGGTTGTAAAAATCGGAATTTTTGCTGTCGCCTGCGGTGTCAGCGCGCTGATGCAGGAGTTGGTTTTCCGCGGATACATAGTTCGCTCAATGCGCCCTCAGTATCCTTTTATTGATGCTAATATCGTTCAGGCCATGCTGAGTGTTACATTGCCTGTTGTTCTGATTATCAGAAATCTTGTCTACGGCCATTATTCTTTTCTCGACGGATTTAAGAAAACTGTGTTCATTGTTGCGGTAGTTTTGTTTTATGTCGCCTACACATTCTTTTCTTCAATCAAAAGGGGTGTTGTAACAAGAGTGTCCGGTGATATCTGGCCGTCTTTTGTCGGTAATTTTCTCTTTATGTTTGTCGGCAGAAGCCTTTTTGTTCAGAACAGCATAATAACTTCTTATTCCTCTATGTTTAGACTTTTGGGTGCAGAGGCTATTTCTCTTCTGGTTGCCTTGATTTATTACACACGGCAATATAATCACAACAAAAAAAGAAGAGAAGAGCACGATAAAAGGGTTGCCGAGCATATGGAAAAGCTTCGCCAAGAGGAGCTTAACCGCGAAGCTGACCCGAACATTGAGGGGATTTCGCAAAAAAGCGTCAAAGAAATTATGCAGCAGCACCAGCAAAAAATAATTGAATCCGTAGGCTCTCATTCTCATCATCATAATCCTGAAAGTGACGACAGCATCACAAGACTTGACGAAGTTAGAAACAATAAAGAATAATCAAATCGCCTGACTTACATCTGTAAGCCAGGCGAAGTTTTATTTAAAAGCTATGTAGCAATATGTGTATCCGGCCTCATTAAAGTGTGAAGCGTTTGAATCAATGGTATTTTTTACTGTTTTAAAGCCCGAAGCGGTGAGTTTTAAGCCCGCTGTGGAGTAGCTGTCTGCCGCAAGGCCAAAATGACATTTTGCAGAGCTTGCCGTAAAATTTACCTGCATCACGGGAAAATCGGTGCAGAAAAGAATCACCATTTTCGGCTTGAAGCCGAGGTTGAATGAAACAGAAGACTGTCCGTTGCCCACATAATAACCTGAAACAAGAGGATTGCTCCATTGTTCCTTTTCTTCGGCAGTTACGTGCATAGATTCGTTGGTGATGTGGCCGGAGCATATAAAGTCCTTGTTCATAAACGAGGTGAAATTTTCATCCACGCTTTCAGCAGGGCAAAAATCGGCCGCGATTTTAAACCAACCGTTGAGCACCAAAGCGCTGGTATCTCTGTCAGACTCGATTTGTTCGCACCCTGATTCTTCAACGCTTAAATCTGTGCGGAAGGTGAGTGCATCAATAATTTCGGTGAAATAATCGTGGCAGGCGGTTCCGCCGTATGAATAAGGCACGCAGATGCTCAGCCTCATTTTTATATTCGCTGTTCGGCAGTATTCCTGCTTTTCCAGCACTCCGTCATCATTGGCAACAAATTTGTCAACAATGCTCATTTCACTGATGCCTACGGCAACAATTGCCTTCTTCAAAGGCACAGATTTCATAACAGGGGGGAATTCGGTAAAAAACGTGATGTCGCTGAGTTCAGGTTGAATGCTGAGCCAATCTACAACCTTTTGAGGGATTGCAACAATTGTGTCCATTATGCTTCAATAACCTCCCTTATAATTGCCCAGATATAAAGCGGATTTTCTCCGCAATACACTTTCTCGGCACGGTCAACGGTGTATTTAACATCGTCGCAAAGAATATATCCGTTAACGGTGTCAAAGACAGTCAAGTCGTGCTTTGCAGGGCCGATGTAAAGATATTTGCTCTGATTGTCAAAGCCGATAACGGTATAAACACCGTCAAGATACATCTTGTTTTTGTATCGCAAGGGCTGAATAAAGCCGTGGAAAATTTCCGAGCTCCAACCGTCATCCTGCTTCAATAGAATTTCTCTGCCGAATTTTTTAAACACCGTGTCAAGCTGGCTTTGGGTCATACACATCCACCTTTCCGAAGAAAAATCCGTTATCTTTTAACAACGGTGTCAAATCGAGCATCGCCTTATCGCGGATTTCCTTAGCAAGGCTTAACTGCTCTGTGGGGCCGCTTTCACTGAATGAAACACTCAGATCACCGGCTTTGAAGGCAGACAAATCGTTTTCTTTATTATTACCTGAGCGTTTAACGCACAGGCTGTAAAAAGCAATTCCTGCGGCGGCAGAGGTGATTCTCGGGTCGGTGAGCTCAACGTCGGGCTTCAGCTTTGCGTTGATTTCATCAAGCGCCTGCTGACAGACTGCTTCAACACATTCTTTTTCGTCTGCATCAATTTCTGTCAGCAGACCCAATGCCTTTGCAACCTCCCATACGTATGCCATATCAGTTACCCTTGGTGACAACCTTTGAAGCGTCACCTATAATTTTGGCAAAGCCGTCAATTGATGTAATGGAAATCTGATGAAGCTGTCGGTCAATAAGCTTGCCGTAATCAGTTTCGATGTCGCCGACCTTGATGTGCTCAAGCGCACAGGATTTATCAAGACCGATGATTGTTCCGTTCTTATCAATGCTTGAGGTTTTAATAAGCTTTGCGCCGAAGGGTGTAATCATTTTGCCTGTGCCGTGGAAGTTAAGGCCGGCTGAGCCGTCACGGAATTCGCTGAGCTTGAGAATTGCGCTTGCCGCATCGGGGGAAGCAAGAATTGTGTTAAGCTCATAGGGTGAAAAGCTGTTCCAGAAGTCAACAAGGCTGTCGTAGGTGTAAGCGTTTACGGTGGATGATGAGGCAGGATTGTCGTTGCCGTCACCGTTGATGAGCACGTTTACGGCGTCAGCCATAAGTGTCTGTGAAAGATAAGCTCCGATTCTTTTGAGAGCAACCGCCACAATATCAAGGCGCTGAAAGCGAAGCACGTCGTAGGATGTGGTAATCATTCTGCCGCGCTTTTTGAGGCGGATTGTTCTGTCGCTGACGGAAAAATCAGCCTCGGCAAGAGTTTCGCTCTCTGAGTATTCGGGCATTTCCATATTTTCCTTACTCATCCCAAGGTCCATTGCGCGGTAGTCCATTGAGTCAATGGAGGTTGTTGCCGCAACAATGTCAGGGATGAAGTTTGCTTCGTCCATACCGTGGCGGACTGCTCTTGCAACATATTCGGGGAAGAGTACGGCGGCGTCGCTTGTACTGAAAAATTTACCCACAACGCTGCTGTCTGCACCCGAAACCTTAATATCAAATCTTTTAAGCTGACGCTGATATGCGTCAAGGCCCTCAAGAGAGGTGCCTTTATAATTTTCGGAAGGGTCCATAGCTTCCAATACCTGAGTGAATGAACGGCCTGTGCCGTACATTCCTTTTTCGAGTTTTACGTTATCAAATGACATATTATATCTCCTTTATAAAACAAATTGGTTGTTGTTTGTGTGATTTGCTTCGGCAGGCTTCAACTGAGGGGCCAACGGAATAACCTTGCCTGCCCTTTCCATAAATGAATCTCTGAGTTTTTTCAGTCTTTCAATATCAAGACCCTTGCACATATCCTGCACAGTTGCCACGTCGACCCCTTTCAGGGCAAGGGCTGCAAATTTAACCGTTTCATCGGTGAGCATTTTGCGATAAGCTTCGCCTTCAGCGGCGGCTTTTTCAAGGTGAGCGATTCTTTCACCCAGCTCCTTTGAAAGGGCCGAGCTGATAACCATTTCATTACCCTTGTGTGCAATTTTCTGAAATTCGCTGAAGGTTTTTGTTACCTTCTGCTTGTGGTGGTTTTTCACAACCCCTGCGCCCACCTGGGCAGGCACTGCAACAAATGACCACTCGTAGGCATCGGCAGGGTCTTTTAAAATGCAGTGGCAAATTTTGCCCGAATATTCAACGCCTTTAATGTGGTTGCACTTTTCGCTTCGCATATCGTTGCCGCACACCGAGCAGATATAACTTTTTACGCTGCAGCAAACACTGACCTCTTTTTTGATGCCTGCATCAATTTCGGCAATGAGATTTTTGTTATGTTCTGTGCGCGGCATATATGCCGTTGCCTTGAGGTATGTATAAGCTTCACCGAAAGAGGTGCTTCTGTCAGCGCTTTTTACAACCTCGGTTTTGAAAATCCTTGCAGTTTGATTTTTGCCTGAATGGCTGTGGTCAAAAATTCCCGTAATGCCCACAAACATATTTTTGAGTCTTTCAAGGGCAAGGGTGTCAAATCTTTCGCCGTCGCGGTCGATTTCATTGTCACAAAGAATCACATTAAACGTGAAAACATCTTCGGCTTTAAGCTCTTTTCGTGTGAAACGGTTGATGAGTGCAAGGTCATTTTCGGTTACTTCCTGCACATCGGGTGCGGATTCAAAGCTTTTATCCATTTAATTCTCCTTTCAATTCCTGTTGGATTTTTTCTCTCTGTGCATCGTAAAGACGGGCTTTGCTCAGCTCACATTCGTCCTGGAGGGTGATGTCATCCCAGATGATTTCGGGATTATCGTCGATGCTGTTGAGAAGTAAAAACATTTTGCAGACTTTGAGAATAACGGGAGTAAGCACGCGCCTGTATGCTTCAAGCTCACTTGTGAGCAGGTCAGCCTGCTGGCTTGACATTCTTTCTGTTGATGACCAGGAAAGACCGAGCATAAACGGCGGAATCCCTGTTTTTGCCACAATCTGCTCAAGCATCTGTCGCACCGGTATCTCACTGTCGAGAATCTGACTGTCTGCACCGATTGCCTTTATACTTACGTCACCCACAGCCACAAAATCTCTCACCGGGCCGCCTGCTTTCATCGCTTCGCCCCATTCACGGGCAACCTGCTGCGCGCGGTCTTTGGCGTAAGCTCTGTCAACGGCATCATTCTGTGGCTTGTAGGTTACGGCATAGCGGATATTTCCTGCTCGTTCCCAGTTTTCACCCACGGTTGAATAAATCTTCATAAGAATACCGCTGACAAAGGGTAACCCTTTGAGAATTGAATTTCCGCAAAGTGTTCCGCTTTCGGGATTGAGCACACTCATAAGCACAAGCTCAGGGTATTTTACGGGTGTGACCTCGCCTGCGTTTCTTGTGCACACAAGGCAGTCAATACTGTTATCTGCCCTGCGAAGCTCAATGTCGTTGATGTCGGCATTATACAGTGCGGCAATGTTTCCTTTTGAATCTGTTACAATTTCACCCACTGCAGTTCCGTAGGTGAGAAGCTGTTCAAAGTAGGTTGAAATAAATTCAGAAATACCGAGTCTTCCTGAGGAAACAGGAACATCCCGCAAAAACGAATTAAGAAGTGCAGTATTTCGGGAGTTTGCACATTCCACCCTGAAGCCACCCGTCAGGCGCACTGTTTTGAGAATTGCCGCGTCAATAATCGGTACAGCCTCGCGAAGCTCACGGTAAAGCCTTGTCTGTCCGTTTGAAAGGGGAACGTAGCTGTTCACAAAATCAAAAATCTGCGGTTTGTATGTCTGCGGCACAGAGACCGCTGTTTTGGCTGATGAAATCTTCTTAAAAAATCCCATCTCACATCTCCTTTCTGTTAACACTCAGGGCAAAAAACTCATCCTCGGGCGCATTGAGAATCGTTGAAACAAAATATCTCACGTCGTCCATAGCGTGGTCGTTCTCTTTTTTAGGAGCGTCCTTTGATGAGCTTTCGTCCCATCTGTAGAGGGAAAATTCTCTGAGGGTGTCCTTGCATTGAGAAGAAAAATAGATTTCTTCTTTCTTTAAAGCGTCAGACACAAGGCGGATTCCGTCAATAACATCGTTTTTTGCGGGAATCACCTTGAATTTTCCCTCACGGCGGATACATTGAATAAAGCTTGCGGCACTTGGGTCAACCACAACAGCCTCAACGGGCAGATTCCCCGCTAACTTCACAAGCCCGTCATAGTGCTCCATGTCTGTGCGCTGTTGGCCTTGCGTGCGGGAATTGTAATAATATTCCCGAAGTCTGTACCATTTGCCCTGATATAAGCCCCAAAGCCCCATTGAGCACGGATTTACCGTGCCGTAATCGCAGGAAACATAGTATTTTTCGCATTGAGCCACACAGGGGGATTTGATATGAATTTCCTGAGAAAACATTGAGTAAACCGCGCCGTATGCCGCAACCCACTTGCCCTCGATAAACCGCTGATAAAATGCACCCGAATAAAGGGACTCGTATCTTTTTCTGATGTTGCTCGTCAGACCGGGATTATCCTTCATTGTGAAATGAAGATAAAGGCAGTTTTTCTCTTCTGCTTTTTTTATCCATTCACAATAAAACCAGTGCATCGGGTGTTCGGGGTTGCAGTTAAACCACAGCTTTGATTTTTCAACCGAGCAACGGGCAATGGCTTGCTCCACAAAAGAGCGCGGCATCAGAGCAACCTCGTCAAGAAGTATACCGCCAAGGGTCATACCCTGAATAAGTGCCGCAGAGCCTTCGTCCTTTCCGCCGAATAAATAAAAGCGATTTGTCCTGCCTTTGTATGAAATTTCAATGTAATTCTTCGACGTTTTTTCCTTGCAGTCAAAGCCAAGGGAGGTGAGTATGGGGAGCATCGGTACAATGAGATTTCTTTTGAGTGATGCTATTGTTTTGCCGCAAAGGGCGAAAGAAGTATCATCAAAATCATAAAAAGACCAGACGATGAAAGAAAGGGACATACAAACCGTTTTTCCTGAGCGTACTGCACCGTCGCAGATGATTGCGTCCTTTCCTCTGTGAGGTGACGAAGCGCACCACCAATTGAGAACAGTGAGCTGCTTCTTTGAAAATTTGCGGAAAACCTCCGTGGGGTTAAGAGCCATCTTCATCATCTCTTATCGCCGCCGCGCTTCGCTCAATTACGTCATAAAAGGGGAGCGCATCGTCATTTTTTGAAGCGGAGGATGTGTTTTCAAGATGCTCAAGGGCTTTGAGTCGGTCAAAAAATTTGATTTCAATTCCGCCGTTTTTGGGCCTCTTGATTTCGCTGATGTTCAGAAGATTCATTTTCTCAAGCTCACCCTTGTCAGGCGCTTCGTCACAAAACAAAAGCCTGAAGGCATCGGTGCAATCTCCAAAAGCAAGAAGTCGGTATCCGCTTGAAATTTCCTGTGGGGTTACGGCAGAGCCTTCCCTCAGACGCGAAATTTCATTTTGAATGTCCTTTCTTGCAAGGAGCTTTGCACAGGCTGTTTTGGGTAAGGAATAACCTGCAAGTGCCGCCGCTGTTACACCGGAGTGATATTCACAGCAGTAGATGCAGAATAATTTTTCTTTTGGTTTAAGTCCGTTTTTCATTTTCGCTTCCTTTCTGAAGAGTAATCTCTTCACCCATAGCTGAAAAAACAAAAAATCTGAACCAAAAATGTGCAAAAAAACACCCTACCGCCAATTTTTTGACGATAGGGTGTTAAATTTGGTTTAAAGCTTGATAATTTCTCCGTTTTTTATGAGAAATTTGTTTTCCGCCAACGACAGCAACGGTGCGTCAGATTTAGGGTTATCGGTGTAAGCGTTTCTGAAAATGTAGCCGTCGGCTTCTTTTTTTATTCGCTCTACCTTTTCTGCACCTTTGCAGTTTTTGCCGCGGATTTCACCTGTCTTGGGGTCCATATCCGTGCCGATTATAACGTCAGCACCGAGCCTTTTGAGAACGGGGCTGATTTCAAATTCGGGTGAAGCGGAGCAAACAACTGTTTTAACATCGTTTTCCTCAGGCCTAAACCACGGAAAAATCTTGTTTGCATTTTTATCCCAGAAAAGCTCCGCTTCATTTTGAGCATCAATTGATTTCACAAAGCAGAAAAATTCACCCTTGAATTTTGTTAGATCAATCTTTTTTAAAAAGAATTTAACTGCCGAAAAAATCTGATGAGGAATGTGGCGGATGATTTTCGGGTGCCGTTTAAGGCAGAAAAGCCAGAATTCCGTGGCAGAATCCACCGGATAAACTGTTTTGTCAAAATCGTAAAGGTCAGCTAACATAGTTAAAATTTAATTTCTGTTTCGTTGCCGTCAAGGGTAACGGTAACGCTCTTGTTGCCGTAAACAAACTCAAACTCACCCTTGCCCTTGGCTGTGAGGTGTGAAAGAGTGCCGTTTTTCCACTCGATGTTAACGGTTGCGCCGCCCTTGATGGCAAGGCCTTTCACGGAACCGTTTTTAAATTCGTTGGGAAGTGCGGGCAGAATAAGGGCTCGGTTGCCGAAGGATTGAACAAACATCTGAGCAATACCGCTTGTTGCACCGAAGTTGCCGTCAATCTGGAAAGGCGGATGAGCATCAAGCATATTGGGATATGTGCCGCCTCTTCCGCGGACTTCGGGGTTGGGAATGTATCTTAACTGGTCGTTAACGAGCTTCAATGCCTTTTGTCCGTCGCGAAGGCGTGCGTGGAAGTTAATCTTCCAGCCCAATGACCAGCCTGTTCCTTTGTCACCTCTGACTTCAAGCGTTTTCTTTGCAGCGGCGGTCAGCTCTGGTGTGAGGTCAACGTCGATGAGGTTTGCGGGGTAAAGAGCATAAAGATGAGAAACGTGACGGTGCTTGACCTCTTCTTCTTTATATTCTTCATACCATTCCATAAGTCTGCCGTCTTTGCCGATTCTGAAGGGAAGAAGCTTAGGAAGGACTTCTTTGATTTCGTCAATAACAGAATCGTTTTCAATGCCGAGAATATCTGCGCAGTTGAGTGCGTTGATGAAGTTTTCCTTGATGATTGACATTGTCATTGTTGTTGTCTGGCTGACTGCGGTAATGTTGCCGTTTTTATCAAAGAATTTGTTTTCGGGTGATGTTGAGGGGCAGGCAATAAGATAGCCGTCTTTATCTTCAACGAGAATATCAAGGCAGAACTTTGCAGATTCAAGAATTACGGGAAATGCTTTTTCTCTGAGATAATTTACGTCGCCTGTGTATTCGTAATATTCAAACAGATGTCTTGTAAACCATGCACCGGACATATTCCAGAAAAGCCAGCTTGCACAGCCTGAAACAGGAGTGTTGTGGCGCCAGAGGTCAACATTGTGGTGGCAGGTAAATCCGCGTGCGCCGTAAATCTTTTTTGCCGCCCACTGGCCTGCTTCAGCCAATTCTTCAACAAATGTGTTCAGCGGTTCGCAAAGCTCGGGCATTGCGCAGGGAAGAATAGGCCAGTAGTTCATCTCTGTGTTGATGTTAACTGTGTAGTTGGAGCGCCAGGGGGAATACTTTCTGTAGGTCCAGATACCCTGAAGATTTGTGGGCTGTGAGCCGGGGCGTGAAGCAGAAATTGCAAGGTATCTGCCGAAGTTGAACAAAAGCGCATAAAGCTCATTGTCGTTCTTCTTGAGCAGGAATTCCCTGAGTCTTGAGGAGGTGGTGGTGCCTTCTTTTTTGCTGTCACCAAGGTCAAGCTCAACTCTGTTGTAATAGCTCTGATAGTCAGCGATGTGCTCAGCCTTAATTGCTTCGTAATCTTCAGCCTTGGCAGCTCTCACTTTTTCTTCACAGGGTGAAATATATTCCTTTGTGGGGAGAGTTTTCCAGTCGATGAAGCTGCTCTCTGCGCCGAGATAAATTGTGAGGTAGCTTGCGTTTTCAACGCTTACGCTCTTTTTATTAAATTTGATTTTACCGTCGGAATCAAAAGCGGTAAGACAGCAGAAATCCATACCCTTTTTGTCACCGTCAAGGTAAACGTCGGTGAACCAGTCGCCCTCTTCGGGGTTTTCAGAGGGGCAGGTGCCCACAAGGCGGAGGAACTCACCGTCGGTTGAAACCTCGTGGCGAAGCTCATTCTGAATGGTGATGCTCAGGTTGATCCTTTCGTCACCGTCTGCAACGGTTTTAATCACCATAACGTCCTTGGGTGAGCTGATGAAAGACTCGGTTTTGTATGCAGTCTTTTTAAGGTTATATGTAACCGTGTGAACAGCGGTTTTCAAATCAAGACGGCGGGTGTAATTTCTGGGCTTGAGGTTTGATTTTGAAGTGATAATCAATTTGCCCAGGGGCATATAAAACATACTGTCGCCGCCTGCGATTTCAGCTTCAATCAATTCCTGAGCTTCAAAATTTTTGCCCGCAAGAGAAAGTTCCTGAGCCTTTTTGTAGGCTTTGTAGGGGTTCTTCTGTGTGTAGGATTCTCTGCCGGGGTAGCCTGACCACAGGGTGTCGAGGTTGAGCTCAACAGTTTCTTTATCAACTCTGCCGTAAAAAGCGCCGCCCAATTTGCCGTTACCCAAAAGCAAAGAGTGTACCCATGTTTTGGCAGGATGCTTGTACCATAATGTGTTTGATGCGTTTGTCATAGTCAATCCTCCAATAATTGATATTTCAAGTATACCCAAAGCTGAACTTAAAGTCAATTAAAAACTTGCATTTTGTCAGCCGTTATTGTAAAATAAAGTGTAATACTTTTGGGAGAAATTCAAATGACAGATATACTCATAATCGGCGGCGGTGCTGCAGGCCTTATGGCGGCAGGTGTTGCCTCAATGAAAGGCAAAAGCGTAACGGTTCTTGAACGCAATGAAAGACCTGCCCGTAAGGTGATGATAACGGGCAAGGGCCGTTGCAACGTTACCAACAATTGTGACAGCCTTGACGAGCTTATTTCAAACGTGCCCGTCAACGGCAGATTTCTTTACAGTGCCTTTTCTTCTTTTATGCCTCGCGACACAATGGAGCTTTTTGAAGATATGGGAGTTCCCCTTAAAACAGAAAGGGGCAACCGCGTTTTTCCTGTGTCAGACAAGGCGGTTGATATCGTTGATGCGCTCACTGCATTTGCAACCGATGACGGTGCGCAGATTGTCAATGCCCGCGCAACCGAGCTGATTATCGAAGACGGCTGTGTCAAAGGGGTTATGACTGAAAGCGGTGAAGCCTTTTATGCTCACAAGGTGCTCGTTGCCACAGGCGGCAAGTCTTACCCCGTAACAGGCTCAACGGGTGACGGCTACGATTTTGCCCGTCAGGCAGGGCATACGGTAACTGAGCTGAAGCCGTCGCTTGTTTCCCTTGTTTGCCACGAAGGCTTCTGCACCGATTTGCAGGGTCTTGCGCTGAGAAACGTTGCAATCAAGGTTGTTGACACTGCCAAGAAAAAGGAAATTTACAAGGATATGGGCGAAATGCTTTTTACTCATTTCGGTGTATCGGGCCCTATGATTTTAAGTGCAAGCTCTCATATGCGCAATATGGAAAAGGGCAGATACCAAATTTTTGTGGATATGAAGCCTGCCCTGACTCCCGAACAGCTTGACAGCAGAATACTCAGAGATTTTTCTGAAAATAATAATAAAAATTTCATAAATTCCCTCGGCGGACTTCTGCCGCGCAAAATGATTCCCGTTGTGGTCAAGCTCAGCGGAATCAAGCCGACCGAAAAGGTAAATCAGATTACTAAGGAACAGCGTGCAAGGCTGGTTTCCGTACTCAAGGAGTTCAAAATCACCGTCAACGATTTCAGCCCGATTAGGGATGCAATTGTCACCTCGGGCGGAGTCAAGGTGAGTGAAATCAACCCGAAAACAATGGAATCCAAGCTTTGCCAAAATCTTTATTTTGCAGGCGAGGTCATAGATGTTGATGCCTATACAGGCGGCTTCAATCTGCAGATTGCCTTTTCAACAGGCCACCTTGCAGGGGAAAATATGTGAATTATTTAAACGAAAGAGGTTATATTATGTCTGTAAATATTGCGATTGACGGCCCTGCAGGCGCAGGCAAAAGCACACTTGCAAGAAAGGCTGCCGAAAAGTTAGGCTATATCTACGTTGATACGGGCGCGCTTTACAGAACAGTCGGCCTTTATTCCATCAGAAAAGGCTACGACACCAAGGATGCCGAAAAGGTGATTTCTACCCTCGGCGATATTGACATCAGGTTAGGCTTCACCGACGAGGGCCAGCGCGTTTATCTCAACGGCGAAGATGTTTCTGATGCAATCAGAACTCCCGCGGCATCTATGGGCGCTTCAAATGTTTCGGCTATTCCAAAGGTACGCGAGTTTTTGTTTGATTTGCAGAAAGAAATTGCCCAAAATAATGATTGCCTTATGGATGGCAGGGACATCGGCACAGTTGTTCTTCCCGATGCACAGGTCAAAATTTTCCTCACCGCGTCGCCCGAAACAAGAGCAAAGCGACGTTATGACGAGCTTGTTTTAAAAGGCTCGGATGTAACCTTTCAGGAGGTTCTTGATGACCTTATTAAAAGAGATTATCAGGATACTCACCGCGAAATTGCGCCGCTTAAGGCGGCTGATGATGCCGAAATTCTCGACACAAGCCCCTTGACCTTTGATGAAAGCCTCGAAGCTATTCTCGCCGTTATCGCCAAAAAGCTTTAAAGCGGGGATAATGTGAAAAGCAAAAACTTGTTTGCCAAAACGCTTCTTTTCTTCGGCACTCCGATTTTATATTTTCTTCATCCGTTCAGGTTTTACGGAAAGGAAAATCTGCCCGAAGACGGCGGATTCATAATTGCATCAAATCATATTTTCTGGCTTGATGCTTTCTATATCGCCTTGGGCAGTCGGAAAAATTTGCACTTTATGGCAAAAAGTGAGCTTTTTAAGCATTCATTTTTTAATTGGTTTTTCCGCAGTCTGAACGCTTTTCCTGTTAAAAGGGGGTATTTCGACCGCCGCGCCCTTAAAACCGCAAGCGAAATTGTGTCTGCGGGCGACGTTCTGGGTATTTTCCCTGAGGGCGGAATTGTTACCCGTGACGGCAGACCCACCAATGCAAAATGGGGTGTGGCATATATTACTCATCAATGCAAGTGCCCCGTTGTGCCTGTGAGCATTTATTCCAAAAAGGGTAAGGGCGTTTTTAAAAGAATTGTTGTCCGCTTCGGTGAGCCGATTGCGTTTGAAAAATTCGGCTTTTCTCAAAAGCCCGACAGGGCGGAGTATACCGCGGCGGCAGATTATATAATGCAAAAAATTATCACTCAATGGGAGAAAGGTAATGAAAGAAATTAAGCTTGCCAAAACCGCAGGCTTCTGTTTCGGTGTAAACAGAGCTGTGGATATGCTTTACAAAATGGTTGCTGACGGAGAAAAAGCCTGCACCCTCGGCCCGATTATTCATAATCCCCAGGTTATAGATGACCTGAAAAGCAAAGGCGTTGACATTATTGACGACCCTTGCTCAGCCGATGATGACACAACTGTTGTTATCCGCACTCACGGTGTGGAACGTCAGGTCAAAGAAAAAATCGAAAAAGCAGGCCGCAGGTTTTGTGATGCAACCTGTCCTTTTGTTAAAAAAATACATAAAATCGTTGACGAAAATTCAGACAGCAACACCGCTGTGCTCATTGCAGGTGACGAAAATCACCCTGAGGTGAAAGGGATAATGAGCTACAGCAACGGCGAAACCTATGTATTCATTAACTCGCAAAAATTAGAGGATTTTATCGAAAATTCCGATATTTTATCAAAAGAGAAAATAATCGTTGTCGCACAGACCACTTTTAGCATAAAAGAATGGGAAAACTGCTTAAAAAAAATAAAAAAACACTATACAAATGCAATTATTTTTGATACAATATGTAATGCGACTAATGAACGGCAGACAGAAGCACTGATGCTTTCAGGCGAATGTGACGCCATGATTATAGTCGGCGGGCGCCAGAGCTCCAACACCGCCAAGCTTAAAGCTGTGTGTGAGCCAAACTGCCCGACTTATCTTATCGAAACCGCTGACGAACTGTCACAGTATGATTTCAGCAGTTTCAATTGTGTGGGTATTACTGCAGGGGCATCCACTCCTGCTGGTATTATAAAGGAGGTACTTTCAACCATGTCCGAAATTTTAAACGAACAGGAAAAAGAAATCAACGAGACTGCAGTGCAGGCTCAAACAGAGGAGGTGCAGGTAGCAGCTCAGCCGGCTAAATCTATCGATGAGATGGATTTTTCCGAAGCACTGGAAGAGTCTCTTAAAAATATGAGCACAGACCAGAAGGTTTGCGGAATAGTAACAGCCATTTCTCCCAGCGAGATTCAGGTTGACATCGGCAGAAAACAGACAGGCTACGTTCCCGCTGACGAATACAGCGCTGACCCCACAGCCGACCCCATGAAAGAGCTTAAAGTCGGAGATGAAATCAATCTTATCATCATGAAAACAAACGACCAGGAAGGCACAATTATGCTTTCTAAAAAGCGTTATGACGCTCAGGGCGCTTGGGATAAGATGATTGCAGCTCAGGAATCAGAAGAAATTCTCGAAGGCACAGTTACAGACGTTATCAAAGGCGGCGTAATCGTTGTTACCAACGGTGTAAGAGTTTTCGTTCCTGCTTCACTTGCAACAGCTTCAAGAGGCGATTCTCTTGAGGATTTGCTCAAAACAAAGGTTAAGTTCAAAGTTATCGACGTTAACCGTCAGCGCAGACGTGCTGTTGGTTCAATCCGTGCCGTTCTCAAGGATGAGCGCAAGGCTAAGGAAGAAGCTTTCTGGGCAGCAGCTGAAGAAGGCCAGACCTACAACGGTGTTGTTAAGTCACTCACTAACTACGGTGCATTTGTTGACATCGGCGGCGTAGACGGTATGGTACATATCTCAGAGCTCTCTTGGAAGCGCATTAAGCATCCTTCAGATGTTCTTGCAGTTGGCCAGGAAATTTCAGTTTTCGTTAAAGCACTTGACAAAGAAAACAAGAAAATTTCTCTCGGTTACAAAAAGGCTGAAGACAATCCCTGGGAAATCCTTCGCCGTGACTACCCTGTAGATACAGTTGTTGAGTCAGAAGTTGTTGGCCTTACCACCTTCGGCGCATTTGCAACAGTTATCCCCGGCATTGACGGTCTTATCCACATTTCTCAGATTGCTAACCAGCACATCAAGCATCCCGGTGATGTTCTCAAGGTTGGCGATAAGGTTACAGCTAAAATCACAGCCATCGACTTTGAAAAGAGCCGTGTAAGCCTTTCAATCCGCGCTCTTCTTCCCGAAGCTGAAGAAGTTGCTGTTGAAGAAGCAGTAGCAGAGGAAGCTCCCGCAGAAGAAGTTGCAGCAGAAGAAGCAGCTGAATAATTTAAACAAAAATCAACACCTGACATTCATAAGAGTGTCAGGTGTTTTCATATTTTGCTACAAATTCATCATATTCATTTTTTTCTGTTATCCAAACAATAACCGGATATTCTTTCACTCCGAGTTGAGTGAGTGCTTCAAAGCGGTGATTGCCGTCGCAAAGTTCAAAGCTGTGGTCAACAAAATTTACTATCAACGGTGGCATATCGTCATTTGATTGGAGTGCTTTCTTTAACGACTTCACTCTTTTCATAAACCACTCTGCATTGACTTGATATTTCATATTATTTTCAGGACCGCAACAACGAGAAAATAAAGATAACGGCATTGTTAATGGACCCAAATAATATCTGTCAAACATTTTCAGCCCGTCAGAAAAAGCTTTATTGTGACCGTCCGACAGTAAAAATGAATGAACCCAATCTTCAAGTTTACCTGCTTCGGCAAATTCTCTTGCTGACGATAATGAACACTTGTAGGTTAGTCCTTTGTTTTCACTCTTTGTGTAAACGATTTTTTTTATTGAATCAACAGAAAGGTTATATTCATCAACAAGTTTTTCAATGGTTGCGCCTGATATAAACTTTTCTTTTATCTCTTGGTTTCGCTCTATAAGGTATTGCTTATAGCCTGAAGTTTCGCCCCAAGAGCGTTTTGTTATTGCTTCAGGGACATAAATCAGTCTGCCTGAAGCGAATTTCTGCACTTGCTTAAGTATATCTTCCGGTAAAATATCAGCGGCGTTTTCATAATTCATCGTTTTCAATCCTTTGTGAGTTTGGATTTTATCCACCTGTCAACATATTCTGCTGCTTGCTCGGGTGTGAGATTAGATGTGTCAAGTAAGTCAATATGGGGATTGGTTTTATTATGGTTTTCTTTCAGCCAGTTATTGAATTGCATAGAGGAATCAATCCAATTTTTATCGGCAACTTTTCTACCGACTGTCATTCTGTGCATCATAGTTTCATCATCGCAAACTATGGCAAGATAATACATATCGGAAAATAATTCTCTTTCAGGCAATTTCTCAAACTGTTTTGGTGTACAAGCTCCACAAACAACACATGGTTTACCAATTTGTGAAATGTTGGCACAAAGCTTCATCCACATTCTGCGATACGCTCTGTAATCATCTTCGGGTGTGTTGTAAATATCGTTCCAGGTTATGTCACTTTCAAGAACAATATAATCTGTTTCATTTTTAAAAAGTTCGTTACAAACAGTTGTTTTACCTGCACATGAGGCTCCCGTGATAGAGAACAAAGGTAATTTTTTAGTAGGTTTCATAGTTATCCACTCCTTTCTCGTTTATTGTATCACAACTGTCTATTTGGATATATGTAAATAACAGTTTTAATTAAATTTCACACAAAAACTAACAACCAAAGCGAATAATGCCGTCCGGTTTTCGGACGGCATTTAAGTTATAATTCTTTTATAAATCTTTTGAGCGCATTCTGCCAGGTAGGGAGTCTTTCAAAGCCTGCGTCATCAAGGCATTTCTTAGAAAGGCGTGAGTTAAGCGGTCTTTGCGCCTTTGCACCGTATTCGGCTGTTGTTACGGGGTTTATCACCGTTGCTTTACCGCCCAGCTTCATAATCTCTTCGGCAAATTCTGCCCACGAACAGTAATTTTCATTTGTGCCGTGATATGTGCCGTATTTCTCGGTTTCAATCATATCACAAATCAGCCTTGCAAGGTCGGGGGTGTAGGTGGGGGAGCCCACCTGGTCACAAACTACGCTAAGCTGAGGATGGGTGTCACCAAGGCGAAGCATTGTTTTAACAAAATTACCTCCGTTGATGCCAAATACCCACGACGTGCGCACAATAAAATATTTGTTGCAGTGCTTTTTTACAGCTTCTTCGCCCTGCAATTTAGTTTTGCCGTAAACGTTGCAGGGATTTGTTCCGTCAGTCACTTCAAAGGGCTCATTCCCGGCGCCGCCGTAAACATAATCGGTGCTCACATACACCATTTTTGCGCCGATTTCACCGCACACTTTTGCAATGCTTTCACTGCCGAGGGTGTTTACACGGTAGCAGGTGTCTTCATCGTCTTCGGCTTTATCCACTGCCGTGTATGCCGCGCAATGCACAACGCAATCAGGAGCATATTCTTTAATAAATTTTTCGGTAGCCTCGGTGTCGGTAATGTCAAAATCCGCCATATCAGCGCCTTTGCAGGCAATATGGCGGCTTTCAAGCTCTTTGATAACATCGAAGCCAAGCTGACCGTTGTATCCGGTAACAAGAACTTTCATATCTATTATCCTTTATAAGTGAATTTTACATCGCTGTCTTTGAGAAGAGGTGCGTTTAAGTCCTTTTGTGACAAAATGGGATTTGTAACACCCCATTCAACACCAAGGGTCGGGTCATCAAATCGAACACTGCGGTCATTTTCGGGTGAATAGAAGTTGTTTACCTTATACATAACCTCAACGTTATCTGTTAATGTAACAAAGCCGTGAAGACAGCCTGCCGGGATGTAAAACATCTTTTTGTTTTCTT
This sequence comes from Clostridia bacterium, assembly GCA_017935265.1. GTDB lineage: Bacteria > Bacillota > Clostridia > Oscillospirales > Acutalibacteraceae > CAG-488. Next base: position 39,943 of record JAGBHX010000154.1, read on the forward strand.
CGCTTAATTTAACGCTGACCCACTTCATATAAGTTGGCGAGCCTTCGCGTATATCAACCGCCACATCAAGAATTTCACCCTTGAGGCAGGTGAGAAGCTTTGCCTGAGCCATAGGTTCTGTCTGGCAATGCAGACCTCTCAATGTACCTTTTTCGGCCGAAAATGAACGGTTGTCCTGAATAAAATCATCAAAAATGCCTGCTTCTTCAAGAGTGCGCTTGGAATATGATTCCATAAACCAGCCGCGGTTGTCACCGAAAACCTTCGGTGTCAGCACAACTGCGCCGTCAATGAATGTTTTTTCAACTTCCATTATTTATTCTCCTTGGCTTCCTTTCCCCAACGAGGTCTTTCACCGGGAACATTTGAATACATTATTTTGCCTTCGGCAACACTCTGCAAGTGCCTGCCGTAGCTTGATTTGCCGTATTTTTTTGCAGATTCAAGAAGGTTTTTCTTCGAAATCCAACGGTTGTTATATGCGATTTCTTCAGGTGAAGAAATGATAATTCCCTGAAGTGTCTCAATTGTTTTAATAAAGTTTGAGGCATCGTTAAGGCTGTCAACCGTTCCTGTGTCAAGCCATGCAAAACCTCTGCCCATAAGCTTTACATCAAGGTTGCCGTTTTCAAGGTAAATCTTGTTGATGTCGGTAATTTCAAGCTCACCTCTTGCTGAGGGCTTAAGGTTTTTGGCATATTCCACAACCTTGTTGTCATAGAAATAGAGGCCTGTAACGGCATAGTTTGATTTGGGCTGTTCGGGTTTTTCTTCAATAGAAACGGGAACGCCGTTTTCGTCAAACTCAATAACACCGAATGCTGTGGGATTTTCAACATAGTAGCCGAATATGGTTGCCATATTCGGGTTTTTGCCTGCCTGACGGAGAATGTGGCCGAAGCCGTTTCCGTAGAAAATGTTGTCACCCAAAACCATTGCAACGCTGTCATCGCCGATGAATTCCTCACCGATGATAAATGCCTGAGCAAGACCCTCGGGCTTTTCCTGCACAGCGTAAGAAAGCTTGAGGCCGAACTGCGCACCGTCGCCCATCAGATTTCTGAACTTGGGTGTGTCCTCAGGTGTAGAAATAATCAGAATTTCCCTGATGCCGGCCAGCATAAGTGTGGACAGGGGATAATATATCATAGGCTTGTCATAAACAGGCAAAAGCTGTTTACTCGTAACCATTGTTAACGGATACAAACGGGTGCCTGAGCCGCCCGCTAAAATAATACCTTTCATTGCTAATCCTCCGTTTGAAGAATTTGTCAAATACTACCTTTTAATCATAATACAAATACAGGTTTTCGTCAATAGAATTAACCGCTTTTTAACTCTTTTTTTAATAATTGCTCTTAGGTTTTTGGTGAATGTGTACTCACAAAAAATCAATTATTTGTGCATTTTGTCTTGATTTTGTTATTCCAAAGGAGTACAATAGGTTTTGCTTATTTTAAAAAGAAAGGGGAATCCGAATGAAAAAAATCGCGGTTATCAACGACTTATCGGGCTTCGGCAAATGCTCGCTTACGGCTGCAATACCTGTGCTCAGCGTGCAGGGTGTTCAGGCTTGTCCGTTGCCTACGGCAGTGCTCAGTAATCAAACGGGTTACCCTGATTATTGCAGTGTGGATTTCACTGAAAATCTGCCGTCTTTTATCAGTCAATGGAAAAAGCTTGAGCCTCATTTTGACGGTATTCTTACAGGCTTTGTGTCCGACATCAGGCAGATTAAAATAATTGAAGATTTTTGCCGTGACTTCAAAAAAGACGATACAATTCTTATGGTTGACCCTGTTATGGCAGACAACGGCAAAGTCTATCCCGTTTATTCACCCGAGCTTTGTGAGGAGGTGAAGCGTCTTGCCCTTATGGCAGACATCATCACCCCAAACCTCACCGAGTTTTGTGTGCTCACCGACACTGATTATGACGAAATAATGCTCAACGCATATAAAGACAGTATGAACACCGTCATTTTTGAAAAAGCAAAGCCGCTTTTTGAAAATGGAATAAAAACGGTGATTGTAACAAGCGTACCTGTTACCGAAGGTTATGTCACCAACTGTATTGTAACACCCGACGGTGTCGAAAACGTATCTTCAAGAATTTTTGAAGGCAGCTTTTCAGGCACAGGCGATTTGTTTGCTTCTGTTGTGTGCGGAGCTGTTGTGAAAGGCGAGAGCGTGTATGATGCGGTTTGCAGAGCCGCAAGATTTCTGGAAGCTTCACTTTCTGCAACAGTTTGTGAATGCACCCGACCCGAAGACGGAATCTGCTTCGAGCCCTTTCTCAAGCTGCTGTGAGGTAATGTGATATGAACAGAAAAAAGACACAAAACATTGCCCTTGCGGCAATTTTTACTGCGGCAATTACAGCTCTCACTATGGTGCATCTTCCTCTTCCCAGTGAAGCAGGCTATGTCCATATCGGTGACAGCATGATTTACCTTGCGGCAAGCTTTTTGCCTGCACCGTATGCCATTGTTGCTGCGGCCCTGGGCGGAGCACTTGCAGATATGGTGTTCGGCTTTTTCAATTGGATGCCGTTCACTTTCGTGATAAAAGCCCTTAACGTAATTCCCTTTGTGATTTGCTTTAAATATTCAAAAAAAAGTCAGCAAAAAATAATAACACTCCCGTCGGTTGTGATGAGCCTTGTCTCGGGCGTTGTTACCGTTGTGCTGTATTTCTTCGCTTCGTGGGTAGTTTACGGCAATGCGGCAACCGCTTGGCTCGATGTGCCGGGAAGTGTTGTTCAGGCAGCGGGAAGCACCGTGATTTATTGCCTTGCAGGTGTTGCTCTTGATGCGTCAAAAATCAAAACAAAGTTAAACAGGAGATAAGTTTTATGGCAGATATAGTTTATGAATATCTTGGCGGATTATATCTTAATCTTACCAACGATTGTCCTTGCAGATGTGTTTTCTGCATCCGTGACAAAATGGACACTCTCGGCTCGGCTTCTGAGATGTGGCACGAAAAAAATCCGGATTTTGATGCGATAGTCAAGGCGCTCAATGAATTCGACACCTCCAAATATTCTGAGGTCGTTTTCTGTGGCTACGGTGAACCTACCTGCGCATTTGATAATCTTGTCAAAACTGCAAAATACGTCAAAGAAAAATATGGCTTTAAAGTAAGGGTGAACACCAACGGTCTCGGTAATCTCATCAACAAAAGAGATATTACCCCTGAGCTTTGCGAGGTTGCCGATGTAATTTCAATCAGCCTCAATGCCCCCAATGCCGAAAGATATATGCAGTTGACAAGAAATGATTTCGGAATTGAAAGCTTCGATGCAATGCTTGATTTCACCAAAAAATGTGTTGAGAAAAATGCAAATGTACGAATGACGGTGGTTGATGTAATCACCGACGAGGAGATAAAGCAGTGCGCAAAGCTTGCTGAATCCCTCGGCTCAAAGTTCGTTTCAAGAGAATACACCACTCAATAACAAAAGCGATACGGTTTTGGCCGTATCGCTTAATTTTATCTTGAATAAACCGTAACATTTAATGTGTCGGTTACTTCAAATGTTGTTTTGGGAGTTCTCACTCTGATGTCGTAGGTCTGGTCGCCGAGAGCCCAGAAGTTCATTTTGATTGTCCAGTGCTTCTTGCCGTCAACTTCAACCACTTCTGCGGTGTCTTCGGTGTAGGTCCATGTATTTCCGTTTTTCATAAACTGAACCTTTGAAATTCCGTTTGCCGTGGTGAGGGTGATTTTGTTCATTCCGTTGTAGATTACACCGTCGAGACTTTCTTCAAATGCAAAATCAGATATTTCTGTTGAATAATCAATAACCTTTGCTTTGAGGGTGAAATCAGTTCCCTGTGTCAGCCAGCCTGTTTCGTCTTTTGCAAAAACCGTAAGTTGTTGTTCATTG
>JAGBHX010000155.1 GCA_017935265.1 Clostridia bacterium
AATCAATTTATTTAAGATAGCAGATAAGCCAACAACGCACAAGCTAACAAAAACAAACTTAAGCCAATATATATGAGAAAAGAAAACACAAAAAAGATTTCCTAACAGTCTGCCGTTTCCATAACCTACACAGTAATCCCATATAGATTTTAAATTAAAGTCAGTAGAAACAGAAAATATATGCTCATCAATATGTGGCTCCGAAAAAAAAGTAATTACAGATAGGCAAACAAATGCCCAAAAATACAATGCAATTTCTTTTACTCTTTTTCTTTTTAAATTCAACATTATGGTACACCATCTTTTTCTCTTAAGATTGAATATCTTCTCCCGATAAATCCAGAGAAAGCTGGTCGGGTATTTCCTGCTTTTCGGGCAAATCTTCATGCTCGGGCAGGTCAGGCAACTCCTCAAGTGAGGTTACGCTGAAGCACTTTAAAAATTCGGGTGTAGTGCCGTAAAGAAGGGGTCTTCCGGGCAAATCAAGTCTGCCCTTTTCTTCAACAAGGCCCTTCTGGCAGAGGGTTGAAATAACACCTGAGCAGTCAACACCTCTCACCTGCTCAATAAAAGACTTGGTGACGGGTTGGTTGTATGCCACAACTGCAAGCACCTCAAAGGCTGCAGTTGAAAGGGGTGAATTTTTCTATATTTCAAGCACGGCTCTGATTTTGTCGGCGTACTGTGAACGGGTGCAGAGCTGGAACTGGTTATCCATTCTCACAAGGCAGATTCCGCTTCCTCTTTCGTCAAGGGTTGCACCAAGGTTCATAAGCAGATTTTCCGCGTATTCCGGCTCAATTTCAAGGGCCTCTGCAATACGCTCATATTCAATCGGCTCACCTGAAGCAAAAAGTATCGCTTCAACGGCTGCCTGCATTTCATCAACCTTCAAAATAATCCTCTCCAATTTCATAATCAGGGTCTTCGGCAAGCATTTCAATTTCCATATCCTTACCCTCACCCAAAACGGCAATCTTTTTGTCCTTCGTCAAAGAAAGCAAAGCAAGGAAGGTTGCAACCATCTCTGAACGGGAGTCTGCCGTTTCAAAAAATTCGGTAAACTTCTGCTTTTTCTTTTTGAAAAGGCGGGTCATTATATATTTTACCCTTGCGGCAATAGGTACAATCTTGTGAGCCACAATACCTGAAAAAGCTTCGATGGGGGGCGGAAGATTTCTTTTTCCTCTGCCCACAGCCGCAAGATATGCCCTGAAAAGCTCCAACGGCTCGTGAAGGCGTTTGTATTTCATATCGGGCGGAATTTTCTGCGGAGCACGTGAAATATGCTCCAAATCCACCTGCTCACTTAATTTCTTAGCCATAATCTGACAGTCGCGGTATTCCGAAAGCTCGCCCTGAAGCTCCTCTTTAAGAACCTGTGCCTCCTCCTCGTGAACGGGTAACAGTGACACGGTTTTGATATAAACCAGTCGCGCCGCCATTTCGATAAATTCGCTGGCAACGCCCATATCAGCCTCCTGCATCATACGCACGTACTCAAGGTACTGCTCCACAAGCTGAAGAATGGGAATATCATTTATGTCGATTTTATGTTTACTGATAAGGTGCAGAAGCAGGTCCATAGGGCCTTCAAACACCTCTAATTTGTAGGATAATGTTTCCATAAAAAACTCCGTTTAAAAAACTAAAAGTGCAACCTTTTTAAACAATTCAAGTATTGCGCCTGTCGCCAGAGACAGCGGTGTTGAAAGCACACCGAAAATAAGCAGAGCCATAATCACAAGAATGAGATAGCGCTCATACTTCATTATTTTGAAATAGATATGTGAAGGAAGCACGGCGGTGAGCACTCTTGAGCCGTCGAGAGGCGGAATGGGAATGAGATTAAACACCGCGAGGTTGATATTGATTATGGCACAATACTGAAAGAAAACGTAAAGTGCAAGAGCCACCGTATTGTCGGAAGTAAAATTCTTGCCGATAAAAACAAAAACAAAGGTGCTCAGAAATGCCATAATCAGATTTGATAAAGGTCCTGCAAGGGCAATGATTGCACCTGCAAGCTTTTTGTTTTTCATTTTCACTCTGCCAAGGTTTACGGGAACGGGCTTTGCATAGCCAAAGCCCACAAGCAAAATCATAATTGCGCCAATCCAGTCCACATGGGCAAAAGGTGAAAGGGTAAGTCTGCCCTGATTATTGGCCGTTTCGTCACCCATTTTGTAGGCAACCCAGCCGTGGGCAAATTCGTGAATGGGCAAAACGCAAAACACTACAAAAGCGCTGACACAAAGACCGATAATTATATCGACCATATCACCGCCCATTATTAAATCTAACAACATAAAATCACCTGATTATCTGTTTTTGGTTGCGGTAACAACACGCTGAATACCGCTTAAATCATTGATTGTGTCGGTTACACCGCCCGCAAGGAAGAAAAGCTGAGAAACATCCTCCGCCTGAGCTTCACCGCATTCAACCGCCATAACTCCGCCCTTTGGTAAACGGCTGAGCCAGTCAGAGGCCAGGATTTTATAAAAATCAAGTCCGTCTGCACCTCCGTCAAGAGCCATTGACGGCTCGCGCTGAACCTCTTTTTGCAGGATGGGAATTTCCTCTGATTTGATGTAAGGCGGGTTTGACAAAATCAAATCGGGAATGATTCCCTGCAACAATCTTCTGTCTGCAATGTCACCGCTGATAATTTCAACATTCTTTGCTTTGTTGAGTTTAACATTCTTTTTGAGGTAGCTGAGTGCATCTGCTGACTTTTCAACAGCATAAACCTTTGCCTTGGGCAAAAGCTTTGCAACGCTGACAGCAATACATCCGCTGCCCGAGCACAGGTCAAACACCACGGGTGATTTTTTGTCTTTGAGAAAATCCTTGGCAAAATCCGCAAGCAACTCCGTTTCGGGTCGAGGAATCAATACGCCCTCACCTACCAGGAACGGATAGCCCATAAATTCCCACTCGCCGAGAATGTACTGCAACGGCTCGCCTGCTATTCTTCTGCGAATCAGCGACAAAAACTCGACCTCGGCTTTTTTGCTGACCGGCTTATCTTTTTTGAGCGCAAACTGTGTGGAATTGATGCCGAGTGCCTTTTCAACAAGCCAGCGTGCATCGAAAAAAGCATTTTCCACAAAGGCATAGTCAAGCATTTCTGCTCCCTGCCTGTAAAGCTCATTAACTGTCATTATTCATCATCCTCTGTTAATTCAACGGGAATAATAACCTCTTCCTCTTCAATTCCGAGGCATTTTTTGGTGGCGGCAATTGCAACCTCAATAATATCGTCTGTGGGCTCTTTGGTGGTAATTCTCTGCATCCACAGACCGGGGGCAGATGTTATTTTAACAAAGAGATTGTTGTGTGCGCCTGCGTATTTGAGCACCTCATAACCGATTGAAAGAAGCACGGGAAGAAGCAGAATTTTAACCGCCATCCAGATAAGTCTTGACTCGCGAAGACCGGGGAAAAGAATGGCAACAAGGCTTGTTACAACAATGCTTATGAGAATAACAAGAAAAATGAAGCTTGTGCCGCATCTCGGATGGAATCGGGTCTGCTTTCTGATATTTTCAACAGTCAGATCAAGTCCGTTTTCATAGCAGAAAATCGACTTATGCTCAGCACCGTGATACATAAACATTCTGCGGATTTCTTTCATAAAGCTTACAGCATACATATAGCCTACAAAAAGCACGCCTCTCATTATGCCTTCAATAAGGGGCTTGAATTTTGTGATGTCGGAGTCAAAAAGCATACCGATTCCGTCAGCAACAAGGCTCGGAAGATACACAAAAAGCACAAAGGCAAGACCGAAGCCGAGAATAGCCGAAATAACGCCGATTACCGCCATCATCTTGGGGCCGAAGTGGTCGGTGAGCCATTTGTCAAGCTTTGACATTTCCTCTTCGTTGCCGTCCTCCAGCTCCATTGATGTTTTTTCGGCTGATTCCATAATGGCTTTGTAAGAAAAAATCATCTGGTCAACGAAGTTGATAGGACCTCTGATAAAGGGTATTTTTGCAATTTTATACTTATCCTTGAGCATTTTCTGCTCTTTGAGCTGTGTTTCGATTGAGCCGTCGGGCATTCTCAAAGACATACCTACACCCTCGGGGCCAATCATCATAATGCCTTCCATCAGCGCAGAACCGCCGATTGAGTATTTTTTATTTTCTGACATCATTCTTCCTCCTGTGAATTTCTTTCGTTTTCAGCCGCAATTGCTGCTTCAATATCCCACTCCTCACCGATATCAACGTGGTCAATATCAAATGAAATTGTAACTGTTGTGCCCTCTCCGAGAACACTGTCAATTTCAAGTGAGCCCTTGTGGAGCTTGACTATTTCATCTGCAACGGCAAGACCAATGCCTGAGCCGTGGACAGTCATATTTGTTTTGTAAAATTTTTCTTTAACATGGGGCAAATCCTCGGGTGAAATTCCGCAGCCTGTGTCGGCAATTGAAATAACAATTACGTCATCGGCAATTTCGGCAGTAACCATAATTTTGCCGCCCTGTTTTGTGTATTTGAGTGCGTTGTCAAGAATGTTGACAAACACCTGCTTAATTCTGTCGGCATCGCCGTCCATAGGTGCAGGAAGGTCGGGTGCATTGTAAACAAGGTCAACACCCTCTCTTGTTGAACGGTCTTTAAAAGCAAAAACAGTTTCATCAAGCTCAGCGAGAACGTCCATTTTTTCAATTCTCAAAGCAAGGCCGCCGTTCTGAATTCGTGAGAAATCAAGCAATTCTTCAACAATTCCCGAAAGACGGGTTGCCTCGTCAATAATAACGTTCATACCCCTCTGGGTAAGCACCGGGTCTGTGTCGCTGACCTGAAGAAGAGTTTCACCCCAGCCCTTGATAGCTGTGAGCGGTGTTCTCAATTCGTGAGAAACGGTGGAAATAAAGTCATTTTTCAGCCTGTCTGCCGCGCTTATTTCTGTTGCCATATTGTTGATTGAACGGCAAAGCTGACCGATTTCATCATCATAGAGGTAATGGTCAATTCTTGCGTCAAGGTTTCCGCCGGCAATCATACCTGTGGTGTCGTTAATCTGACGGATCGGCTTAACAATTGAGCTTACGAAGAAGATACCCGTCAGCATAACAAGACCTGCAAGCAAAAGGAACAAAAGGGCAATGACAATATAAATCATAATAAGCTGTTCATCCAACGCTTCAAGTGAAGTGATATATCTCACCGCACCGCGCACGGAGGAATCCTCGTCTTTTATGAGGTTAGTGACAGACATTATCTTTTCGCCTGATTTCAGCTCCCCTGTCCAGGTGGTATAAAGCATTTCCTCCTTTGAGTCAATAGCTTCATAATAGTCGGGCATTTCAGGATACTCTACTCCGAAGCCGCTGGAGGAAATAATCACCTTTCCCGTTTTGTCAATTATCCAGACTTCGATGAAAGATTTTTCCGAAAACTCGGCAACGTATTCCCTTGCTCCGTTTAAAAATTCGGCGTCTGTTTTATAGTTGTCAAAATAGTGAGTAACGATGCCGTTTGAGTAGCTTTTGAGCTTGTTGGAAACAGCCTCGTAATAATAAGACCTTACAAGAAGTGAGCTCACAACGCTGAGAATGGCAAGAATAACAATTGTAACAAGAGCTGATTTAAGAAACCAACGCTTAGTAAGACCCACAAACTTCGGGCTTTTTTCTTTTTTTTGCTTTGCCAATGTGCTCACTCCTTTCAAAGCTTTTTGCGGTTTTATGAAACCCACTTATAGCCCATACCCCAGATTGTTAAAAGATGCTTGGGATTTGAGGGCTCGTCCTCTATCTTTTTGCGGATTCGTCTGATGTTGACATCCACGATTTTGTCTTCATCCTCGTGACCCTCTCCCCATACCTTGTGCAGAATTGATGTTCTGCTCAAGGCTGAGCCCTGATTTTCAAAGAAATACTGAACAATCTGAAACTCAACCTGAGTCAGGTCAATAGGTATGTTGTTTTTGGTCAGAACTCGGTTTTTAGTGTTAAGCCTGAAAACACCCGAAACAATTTCATCATCTGATTCGGCAGGCTTTTCCATCATTGCCACACGGCGGTAAATGGCATCCACCCTTGCCATAAGCTCTGAGGGTGAAAAGGGCTTGGTAACGTAATCGTCTGCTCCGTTGAGAAGACCCGAAACCTTATCCATCTCCTGAGTTTTGGCGGTAAGCATCATAATTCCCAGAGAATTGCTTTTTTCTCTCAGACGCTTACACACCTCAAGACCGTCCATATTAGGCATCATTATGTCAAGAAGTGCCACAGCAACGTCGCCGCCGCATGCTTCATATTTTGCAAGTGCTTCAAGTCCGTCAGCGGCTTCAAGGGTTTCATACCCCGCACGCTTGAGATTGATTACTATAAACTCTCTGATTGCCTGTTCATCCTCAGCAACCAAAACTCTTTTTGCCATAGCTTACTCTCCTATATCCGTAACGGTAAATCCGTTTTTGAAATGATTGTCTTTAACTCCGAATGCCTTACCCGAAGCGGTAATCAGATATTCAAAGGCCTTGCCCTCATATTCGGTAAGACGGCTGTAGCCTTCAAGACCCATTGTATCGGTGGGGTGAGAAACAACGGTGAAAAGCAGCTCACCCATATGCTCACTGGCCGACTTATTCCAACGGTAGAAGTACCATTGTGAATCAAGGCTTGTGATTGTGATTTTGCCCACCCAACTGCTGGGAATATCAAGTGAATAACCCTCAACGGTGTTGTAAAGGCAATATTTTTCTGCCTTGAGCTTGCCGCCCGTAAAGGAGCACCATTTTACATAATAAAGACTTTCTTCCTGCAGCACACCTGAATTAACCTGTGTTGAGCCAACAACCTCAATGCCCACGGGGATTTCAAGCTTTCCGTCAGAGTCGATGTCGCTCACAGGAATACGGTGGCTTCGCCATGTGGCCGCAGTGGATTGAGTTTCGGCATCAAACAGCGGAGCCTGAAGGGTTTTTGAATCTTTATTCCAGAGAATGACCTCGGTTATCATATCGTGCTCATTTTTGAAAGCATCAACATAAATGCAACCGTCGTCGCCTGCCGTTATACCGTTATAACCGGAAACATTGCCGTCAATGCTGATGGTTGAAAGCTCATTGACAGAACGCTTGCTTTCGTCGATTTTCAACACGTTTGCAGTGGCCGAGGGAACAACACCCGTTGTATCAAGGTTTACAAAAAACAGCTCTTTTCCGCCGTCAGAATCCACGTCTATCATTTCAAGCATATTGTACTGATATGAACCAAGACCCGTAAAGGTGCTCGGCAATGACAAATCAGGCTCATAAACAGACACCTGCTTGTTATTGGTGGAAAGATTCCAGCCGATGACGACCTCCTTGATGCCGTCGCGGTTCATATCTTCAATTACAACTATGTCAACCGATGAGCCGAGACCGACAACAGATTTTATATATTTCCACTCATCATTCTCTTTTTGAAAAATGCCTACGCTGACAGCCTCTTCCGTTTCTTTGAGAGAATAGAGCACTATTGCCTCTTCCCTGGAGTCGGAATTGAAATCATCAACGATAAATGCAGACTTATGCTCACCGTTGGCAGGAGCAATCAGCGCAACGTTTGAACCAACCTCTGTTTCAAAAGTATCCTGCAAATCCTGATATCCGCCTGTGAGCCTGGGAGGGCTCATAAGCGTTTCGGGAGCCTTCACACTCAGAGAGCAACCGCTAAAAAGCAAGGCTATCATAACAGCACTTATAACCAATGCAACTATTCTTGTTTTCATAGCTTATTCCTCCCTTTTTCTGCGCATAGATATACTTATACTATTATTCATATCATTATATCACAAACTAATCAAGTTTTACAATATCTAACGGTTAATTTTTTGTAAACAAAAGATTATTTTTTGCTTTATTTTTCAATGTATGATATAATTTTCGGGAGGTGTTAAAAATGAATGAAGCTCCGATGAAAATAATTGCAAGAATTGAAAGCGGTTTTCCGTCAAAATTCGGCATTCCGCGCCAGAGCGGACTGGTGAAAAGTCTGCCTGCAAAAATCATATTCGAGCCCGAATTCCGCAGTCCCGATGCAATCAGAGGGCTGGAGGGATTTTCGCACCTTTGGATAATCTGGAAGTTTTCCGAATCAGGCGAAAGCAATTCGCTCACCGTGCGCCCTCCCCGATTGGGCGGTAATACACGTCTCGGAGTTTTTGCAACGCGCTCCCCATTCAGGCCGAACCCGATAGGCCTTTCCTGCGTAAAGATTGAAAGCATTGAGCAAACCCAAAATCGCGGCACGGTTATCAATATTCTCGGCGCAGACCTGATGGATGGCACACCGATTTATGACATCAAGCCATACCTTCCCCATTCTGACTGCATAACCGAAGCTGTCGGCGGATTTTCGGACGAGGTTAAGGACTATTGCCTCAAGGTAGAAATACCCGAACAAATCAAAGAGAGCTTTGACAGGCAATTTATTGAAACGGTGACTGAAATTCTTGAAAACGACCCCAGACCGTCATATCACCGCGACCCCGAGAGAATTTACGGCTTTCCCTATGCGGGGTATGAGATAAAGTTCAGAGTGCAGAACGATTTGCTGACGGTAGTTGAAATAAAAAATGATTGAGTATACATTACCTCAACGCGTGGAATTACATTGATGCAAACTCCATAAAGCACAACAAAGGATAGCTCTTTAAACGGAGCTATCCTTTTTCATTTTAAACTATAACTTTATCTGAAAATACAATGGAAAAATTTTCTGAAATCTGCGCAGGCTGTTTCAAGCTTTTCTGCCAATTCTTCAAAGAAGGTCTTGCTTTCAGAGTCATTTTGTGTCTGCTGTTCACCGGTTGCGGTGCTGTCAAAAACAAAAGCAAAGCGTCCACCCGGCGCGGCATCACCGTTTTGGTAAAATGCCATTGCATCCTCGCCCAGCAGGTTATCCGACCACTTGAAATTGAACCTGATTTCATCACCCGTCAGACCGAGAACTTCTCTCGGAAC
>JAGBHX010000156.1 GCA_017935265.1 Clostridia bacterium
GCAAGCTACGCATATTACACCAACAACGGCAATGCTAACCTTTACACCACCGAAAACGGTGAGCTCGCCTTGCCTGTGAACATATTTGTGACCGATGAATCCGTAGGCACTCATTACTGGATTGATAAGCCCTGGATAAACTGTAGCACCCGCGAAATATGGCACATCCAAGGTGACACCTACAGCGGAAACTACCCCACATGGGAAGGCAAAAAAGCTGACATTTCATTTAGTAATGACGGCCTCAACATCAAAAAAGCCTCAGCTCTGAGCAAATTTTCCGCAAATCCGGTGTTGACCTATAAAGACGGAATTGTAACCGAGAGCTTTTACGACGTTGACTGTGACTACTCTGATTACGGCACAATGAGCTTTTATGTGCGCAACAATTCAGAAGCTGATATTACCCTCAAGGGTGTGCGATATTATGTTAACGACGTGACTTGGTACGCCCCTACTGTTGACGGCACAAAAACACCTCAGACAGTTATTCCTGCCGACGGACAGTGGCACAAAATCACCCTTGACCTCAACAGAAACTACCTCAACGGCAACGAGGGCGGAATCGGCTACACCAACGAGAGACTGGACAAGGTAAAAAACATTGAATTTGTCTTTGACTCAAAGGACGATGCCGACCTGACACTCGACAGCATCACCTTCACCCCCTCAGCGGAAGAAGTGAAGGCAGACTTCACCCCCGAATTTAAAAACACCGATAACATTCTCGAAATTATCTCAGCAATTTTCGTCAACATAATCGGTTTGATTGTGGGAATTTTCAGAGGACTATAATGAATAAAAGGCTTCCTGCGGAAGCCTTTTGTCATTTTTGGTTTTTATATCTTCACAAAAAATTACGAATTACGCATTGCGAACTACGAATTAAGGCTCCCGTATCGGGAGCCTTTTGTTAACCTCTGATTTTGAGAATTACCTCGCGGCAATCCTTTTCGTCCATAATTTTGGGAACGGGATAGAGTGGGTTTGCCTCTTTGAGTGCTCTTTGAACGAGTGTGGGAATATCCTTATCCTCGATAAATTCAAAGTGCTCAGGGATGTTCATATTGGCATTCATTTCTTTAATTCTCTTGATAAAGAGCTTTGCTTTGTCTGCCACGCTCATACCTGCTTCGGTGATGCCTGCAACGTCAGCTAATTTTGCAAGTCTGGGGTATGCACTTTCACCGAAATATTCAAGCACATAGGGTAGAATAACTGCGTTTGCAAGGCCGTGGGGAGTTCCGTAAAGTCCGCCTAAGTTGTGGGCAATTGCGTGAACGTAGCCTACGTAAGCTCTTGTGAAAGCCATACCTGCCCAATAAGATGCCATAAGCATATTTTCTCTTGCTTCAACATCCTTGTCGTTTTCATAAACCTTTTCAAGATTTTCAAAAATCAGCTTTGTTGCATCCTCAGCATATTTTTCTGTAGATGCAACGTTTGAACGGCCGATATAAGCCTCAACCGCGTGGGTGAGTGCATCCATACCTGTTGTTGATGTGATGTGAGGCGGAAGTCCGAGGGTAAGCTCAGGGTCAAGCACCGCATATTTGGGGCGGAGCTTGGGGTCATTGATTGCGTTTTTCTCGTGTGTTTCGGGGTTTGAAACAACAGCCGCCAACGTTACCTCACTGCCAGTGCCGGCTGTGGTGGGCACAGCAAAGAACGGGGGCAGCTTGTGAACGATTTTAAGCTGACCGCGCATTGAAACAACACTCTTGTTGGGGTTGGTAACTCTTGCACCTGCGGCCTTTGCGCAGTCCATAGGTGAGCCGCCGCCAAAAGCAATAATACCCTGACAACCGTTTTTGAGGTACATTCTTCTTGCCTCTTCAATGTTGTCAATGGTGGGGTTGGGCTGAACTCCGTCATAGATAACGTACTTAACCTCGTTTTTGTCCATCTGCTCGAGCATACCGTTCAGAAGACCGAGGCTCATAAGACCCTTGTCTGTTACGATAAGCACATTGTTGATGCCCTTTGATTTAACAAGTGCGGGGAGCTTTTTAACCGCGCCCTCTCCCTTGAGGAGGTAAGGCTCATCCCAGTTGAGGAATGTCATTGCGCCCTTGTAGGCTGTCTGATAAGCTCTGTAAAAAATTTCTGTAGGTTTATTTACCATAAGTAAGACCCCTTCTTATGAATTTTACCCTTTCATTTTACAGAAAAATATTACTTTTTACAATAGATATATAAAAAAACTTAAAATATTTTTAATTTGATTGCCAAAATCACTTGATAGATTGACAATTTTCTGCGATAATGTAGGGTGACAAATAATGTATGATTTCCTAAGAAAGGATTTTTATATGGACTACGAAAAATTAGCGGAGCTGTTGTTCCCCCACATCACAAAAACAACCGAGGACTATGAAGCACTCTACCCCGCAAGGGATTTGAAGGAGGGCGCAAGAGTTACCCGTTTTGCCCCCAGCCCCACAGGCTACCTTCATATCGGCGGTCTTTTCGGCGCATTGGTTGACGTGCTCACAGCAAAGGCAACAGGCGGTGTTTCATACCTCAGAATTGAAGACACCGACAAAAAGCGTGAAATTGACGACGGCGTTTCTGCCATCATCAACGGCTTCAACGCTTTCGGCATTGACTTTGACGAAGGCGTTACCGGCTTCAATCAGGAAAAGGGTGCTTACGGACCCTACACCCAGAGCCAACGCGCTGAGATTTATCAGACCGTTGCAAAGGACCTTGTAAAAAAAGGTCTTGCTTATCCCTGCTTCTGCACAGCAGAGGAATTGAGCTCAATCCGTGAACAGCAGGAAAAGGGCGATGCTCTGATCTGGGGTTATTTCGGCAAGTGGGCAAAGTGCCGCGACCTTTCTTTTGAAGAAATTGAAGCAAACATCAACGCAGGCAAGCCCTATGTTCTCCGCTTCCGTTCTGACGGACAGGAGGATAAAAGAATCTTCTTTGACGATATTATCCGCGGCAAAATTGAAATGCCCGAAAACATCATTGATGAGGTTCTTCTCAAATCTGACGGCATTCCCACCTACCACTTCGCTCACGCCTGCGACGACCATTTTATGAGAACAACTCACGTTATCCGCGGTGAAGAATGGATTTCTTCCGTGCCCAAGCACATTGCTCTTTTCAAGGCTTGCGGATTCCGTGTTCCCAAATATGCGCACACTCCCCAGGTTATGAAAATTGATGAGGAGGACGGCACAAAGCGCAAACTTTCCAAGCGAAAGGACCCCGAAGCAGCAGTAAGCTATTTTGTTGAGCAGGGCTTCCCCAAGGAGAGCCTTATTGAGTATCTTCTTACTCTTCTCAACTCAAACTTTGAAGACTGGAGAAAGGCTAACCCCACAGCAGATGCTTTTTCCTTCCCCTTCAACCTCAAAAAGATGAGCCCCAGCGGCTGCCTCTTTGACCTTGTTAAATTAACTGACGTGAGCAAAAACGTTATCTCGGTTAAAAAAGCTAAGGATATTTACAACGAGCTTCTTGTGTGGAGCAAGGAATATGATGCCGACCTTTACAGCGCACTCACAGCCGACAAGGACTTTGCCGTTAATATGCTCAACATTGACCGTGAGGTTCCCAAGCCCCGTAAGGATATTGCCAAATGGAGCGAGGTTAAGGACTATTACTCATATTTCTTCGAGGATTTCTACACTACCGAATACTCCTTCCCCGAAAACATCAGCAAAGAAGATGTTGCGGCAATTCTTGAAGCTTACAAAGCCGTGGTTGATGCAGCTGACGACAAGGACACCTGGTTCTCTAAAATCAAAGACCTTTGCGAGCCTCTCGGCTTCACACCAAATGTTAAAGAATACAAGAAAAATCCCGATGCATACAAGGGTCACGTGGGCGATGTTTCCACTATTGTAAGAATTGCACTCACCTCCCGCAGAAACACTCCTGACCTTCACGCAATTATTGCTCTTCTGGGCAATGACAAGGTTAAGGCAAGACTTGACGATGCAATGAAATCTCTTTAATCGGAGGTAGCTATGGCAATTATAATTGATGAAAAAAATAAACTTTTTCACCTTCAAAGCGAAAAAACAAGCTATATCTTAGGCTTTTTGAAGGAGGATTTCCCCGTTCACCTTTACTGGGGCAACCGCCTTGAAGCCACACCTGATTTTAACCAGCTTCTGATTGTGCCCTACCGTTGGCCGAGAAGCTTCAGCGCAGTTGACGCAATCACCGACGAAGGTGACAGAGTCAGCCGTGACAATCTGCCAATTGAGTTTTCCACCTTCGGCAACAGTGATTTGAGAATGCCCTGCTTCCACGCAAGATACAAGGACGGCAGCACTGTTTCTCGTTTCAGCTATAAAGGCCACAAGGTTTACAACGGCAAAAAGCCCCTTGAAGGTCTGCCCGCAACCTATGTTGAAGATGACTCAGAGGCACAGAGCCTTGAAATCACCCTCACAGATGACCTCACAGGCGTAAGCATTATTCTTCAATACACAGTTTTTGAAAAATACAACGCAATCACCCGTTCATACCGCTGCGAAAACAACGGCAATGACCGCATCACTATTGAACGCGCATTGAGTGCAACTCTCGACTTTAAAAAATGCGACTTTGATATGATTCAGGCAAGCGGTGCCTGGGGCAGAGAGCGCTATGCTCAGCGCGCTCCCCTTATGAAGGGTGATATGAATGTCTGGAGTGCCCGCGGTGCAAGCTCAGGTGTTCACAATCCTTTCTTTGCCCTTGTTTCAAAGGATGCCACCGAAACCAACGGCTCAGCCTACGGCTTTAACCTGGTTTACAGCGGCAACTTTATTGCAGGCGCAACCGTTGACCCCTACAATGCCACAAGAGCTTATATCGGCATCAATCCCTTTAACTTCTCCTGGCAGCTGGAGGCAGGCAAAAGCTTCCAGACCCCTGAGGTTGTTATGATTCATTCGGGCGAAGGAATCGGCGAAATGTCACGCAGATTCCACCGCCTTTACAGAAACCGTCTTGTTACAAGCAAATATAAAAACGAAGAAAGAAGCGCCCTTATCAACAACTGGGAGGCTACCTACTTCGATTTTAACGAAGACAAAATTGTTTCCATTGCCCAAAAAGCGCAGAAGGGCGGCATCAAGCTCTTTGTTCTTGACGACGGCTGGTTCGGCAAGCGCGATGATGACACATCTTCTCTCGGCGACTGGTTTGTTGACAAAGCAAAGCTTCCCAACGGAATTGACGGCCTTTGCAACAAAATAAACGCTCTTGGTATGAAATTCGGCCTTTGGTTTGAGCCCGAAATGATTTCACCCGTCAGCAAGCTTTATGAAGCCCACCCTGACTGGTGTATTCACGTAAAAGACCGTGAGCGCACTCTTTCCAGAAATCAGCTCACTCTCGACCTTTCAAGAGATGACGTTTGCGATTATATTATCGAAAGTGTCAATGCTGTTCTTGACAGCGCAAACATTGAATATGTTAAATGGGATATGAACCGCAATATGTCAAATGTGGGCTCTGCTCTTCTTGACAGTGAGCATCAGGGCGAGTTTTATCACAGATATATCCTCGGCCTTTACAAGGTTCTCGGCGCAATCACCTCTGCCCACCCCAATGTTTTGTTTGAAAGCTGTTCAGGCGGCGGCGGAAGATTTGACCCCGGTATGCTTTACTATATGCCCCAGACCTGGACAAGTGATAACACCGATGCCCTTGCAAGGCTTTCAATTCAGCACGGAACAAGCCTTTGTTATCCCTATTGCACAATGGGTGCTCATGTTTCGGTTGTTCCCAATCATCAGGTTCAGCGCGTTACTCCTTTTTCAATGAGAGGTAATGTGGCAATGCCCGGTCAGTTCGGCTACGAGCTTGATGTTACCAAATTAAATGAAGAAGATTTTTCACAAATCCGTGAGCAGGTTGGCTTCTACGAAAAATACGGCAGCGTTTTCCACCGCGGCGACCTTTTCCGCCTGAAAAATCCCGAAGACGGCAACATAACCGCCCTTGAATTTATTTCGGAAGACAAAAACACCGTTATCGTTATGCTTTATTCTATGCAGGGTCTTGCAAACTCACCGGTTGAGTATATCAATCTTCAGGGCCTTGAAAAAGGTGCAGTATATAAGAAAACACAAAACGGTGAAATGTGGTCGGCAGATACCCTTATGAATGTGGGTATACCGTTCCTTACCGATTTTGACTATAAAAACAAAGTCTGGATTTTTGAAAAGCAGTAAAATTCAGCTTAACTTAAATATATATTTTGATTAGGAGGGAATAAAATGGAAGAGGCATTGAAAATGTCAAATTTTATTCACGATTTTATTGACGAAGATTTAAAAAACGGTGTTAACACCAGAGTGCAGACAAGATTTCCACCGGAGCCCAACGGCTACCTTCATATCGGCCACGCAAAGGCTATCTGCATTGACTTTGCAACTGCCGAAAAATACGGCGGTATCTGCAACCTCCGCCTTGACGACACCAACCCCTCAAAAGAGGATGTTGAATACGTTGACTCAATTATGGAGGACATCAAGTGGCTCGGCTTCAATTGGGAAAATTGCTATTACGCTTCAAGCTATTTTGATTTCATTTATGAATGTGCTATCAAGCTCATTAAAAAGGGTAAGGCTTATGTTGACGACCTCACTCCCGACGAAATCAGAGAATACAGAGGCACACTCACAGAACCCGGCAAAAACAGCCCCTACCGTGACAGAAGCGTGAAAGAAAACCTTGACCTTTTCAAGAGAATGACCGACGGTGAGTTCCCCAACGGTGCAAAAGTGTTGAGAGCCAAGATTGATATGGCATCTCCCAACCTTAATATGCGCGACCCCATTATGTACCGCATTTCTCACACCTCACATCATCAGACAGGTGACAAGTGGTGTGTTTATCCCATGTATGACTTTGCTCATCCTCTTTCTGACGCAAGAGAAAACGTAACTTATTCTCTTTGCTCACTTGAGTTTGAAAATCACCGTCCTCTTTACAACTGGTTCATTGACGAAATCGGCTTTGAAGAGCCCCCCAGACAGATTGAATTTGCCCGTCTTAACGTTAACTACTGCGTAACGAGCAAAAGAAAGTGCCTTGACCTTGTTGAAAAAGGTCACGTTTCAGGCTGGGATGACCCCAGAATGGTTACTCTCAGCGGTATGAGAAGACGCGGCTACCCTGCAGAAGCTGTTAAGGATTTCATCGGCAGAGTCGGTGTAAGCAAGGCAGACAGCGTTGTTGACTTCGGCCTTCTTGAGGCTTGCGTAAGAGATAACCTCAACGCTAACGCTCCCAGAGCTATGGCAGTTCTTCGTCCTCTCAAGGTAATTATTGACAACTACCCCGAAGGACAGAGCGAAACTATTGACGTTGAGCTTCACCCCGACCACCCCGAAATGGGCACAAGAAAAGTTACCTTCAGCAGAGAAATCTATGTTGAACAGGACGACTTTATGGCAGAGCCCGTTAAAAAATATTTCCGCCTTTTCCCCGGCAATGAGGTTCGCCTCAAGAGCGCATACTTTGTAACCTGCACAGGTTATGAAGCTGACGATGACGGCAACGTTACCTGCCTTCACTGCACATATGACCCCGAAAGCAAGGGCGGCAACTCACCCGACGGCAGAAAGGTTAAGGGCACACTTCACTGGGTAAGCAAGGAAGACTCTGTTAAGGCAACCGTCAACATCTATGACCGCCTTTTCAAAACAGAAAAGCCCGGCTCAGCCGAAAACCTTGCTGACGAGCTCAACCCCGAATCTCTCACCGTTCTTGAAGACTGCCTTATTGAAGGAGGCTTTAAGGATGCAAAGCCCGGCGACGTTTTCCAGTTTATGCGTCAGGGATATTTCTGTGTTGATAAGGACAGCACTCCCGACCATCTTGTTATCAACCGCACGGTTGACCTCAAATCTTCTTGGGGCAAATAAACAAAAGAGGTAACTGAAATGAAAATTGTTAACAGAATCGTTACCGCTCTTCTTGCAGCGGCAGCCTTTCCCTTTTTGATTACCCAGTTTTTATTTGAAATTATTCTTTCTATTAACGAGAGCTCTATCGCCTATTCACTCATCAGCCTTTTCGGCGGCAAGGACAATGCCCTGACAAACAACCGCCTCGGCTTTCAGGAAAGTATCCTGAGCCTTATCAAGCTGATGAGCGACGGTGACAGCTCCTCGGATTTTAACGTTATTGAGTTGTGGAACTCACTTCCTGCAGAGCTTGACACGGTTAAAAAGCTGATTGTTGCCGCTTTTGTGTGTGTTGCAGTCGGTGCTGTTGTGGCTCTTGTTATTGTTGGCTGCGCCATTTTCACCAAGGCCTACAAAACAATTATGGGTCTCGGCCTCGGCGGCGGCGCCTGCTTCCTTGCAGGTATCATTATTTTCAACAAAGCAGGTGCCCCCC
>JAGBHX010000157.1 GCA_017935265.1 Clostridia bacterium
CATTGACGAGGTTGAGCTCACAGGTGTGAATCCTCACGACCCTGAGCGTGTTGTTTTTATGGCAGAGGAAATGAAACAGATTAAATCCTGCATAGACAATGAGCTTACCGACCTTGAATACAGTGTTCTGATGCGCCACATTGCGGGCGACAGCTATGAAGAAATTGCTTCAAATCTCGTCATCAGCACAAAATCTGTTGACAATGCTCTCGCCAGAGCAAGGAACAAAATCAAGGCGGCAAGAAACGTGTGACCCATCCACAGTAGGACATTAATCACATATGACGGGGTGCAACTCCCCATTGGGCCGAAAAAAAGAAACGAGGTATATCACTATGTACGAAGACAAGTCACTCATCTGTAAGGAGTGCGGCAACGAATTTGTATTCACAGCCGGAGAACAGGAATTTTATGCAGAGAAAGGTTTCGTTAACGAGCCTCAGCGCTGTAAAGCTTGCCGTGACGCACGCAAGAACGCAGCCCGTGGCGAGCGTGAGCTTTTTGAAGCAACATGCGCATCATGCGGTGCAGTAGCAAAGGTTCCTTTCCGTCCCCGTGAGGATCGTCCTGTTTACTGCAGCGAGTGTTTTGCAAAGATGAAGGAAGAAGCATAATTATATAAGGTAATATATTGTTTTTCATCGGCACTCCGCTTTTTGCGGAGTGTTTTCCTTTTGATATTGACTAAACTGATGATTTAAGCTATTCTATATATGATACATAAAAGAAAGGACTGTTAATATGTCTGTTAAGGTTATTGCTCACCGCGGAGCCTGCAAGGTAGCACCGCAAAACACAATGCCTGCTTTTGAGAAGGGTCTCGAGCTTGATGTTGACGGCTTTGAAACCGACGTTCATCTCACCGCTGACGGTGTGCCTGTTCTCTGCCACGATTATGAAATTGAAGAAACCTCAAACGGCCACGGAAAAATTACATCGATGACTCTCGATGAACTGCGTGAGTTTGACTTCGGCAGTTGCTTCAGTGAGGAGTTCAAAGACACTAAAATCCCCACCCTTGAGGAGTTTCTTACCCTTTGCGAAGACGATGACGTCGAGGTTATGAACATCGAAATCAAGCCCAGCCTTGAAAATGATATGACGGTTGTGCACAAAACCATAGAGGCTGTTAAGGCTCACGGTCTGTTTGATAAGCTTCTTATATCGTCATTCAGCGCTAAAATGCTTATTGAATCGAAAAAAATAGATAGAAATTGTAAGACAGCATTTCTTTATAGCCCCAAGGATAAAATAGTGGTGAAAATTCTCTTCACTGCCGCAAGGTTTGCAAAGGGATTGGGTGTGCAGGCGCTTCACCCTCACTTCACACTTGTTACTCCACAGTATGTTAAAAAGGCTCACGCCCTCGGAATTCAGGTTAATCCCTGGACAGTAAACAAAGAAAGCGACATCCGCAGAATGATTAAATGCGGAGTTGACGGAATTATCACCGACTACCCCGAGGTCGTTAACAAAATCATCGATGAAATGGATGACTAATAAACAATGAAAAATTAAGCCCCGACCGAAGTCGGGGCTTTTGCTTTGCTGTTATGCAAATTTGATTGTAAGAATCTTCTTGCCTGTTATTTCGAACTCTGCAAATCCGTCGTTGTCGATTGCGAGGTCTGAAATCTCTTTTTCTTCAAGAGAAACAAGCTTTGCGCTTGCCCATTTGTTGCCTGAGTAAGCGGGAAGCTCAAACTCAACAAGCTGTCTTTCAACAGGTGACTGAGGCTTCTCGATGGGAGCAATACCGCCGTTAACTCTGATTCTTGCAGTTTTTGCATTGTCAGAGGGGTTGAACAG
>JAGBHX010000158.1 GCA_017935265.1 Clostridia bacterium
GTTGCACACTGACCATTTGAACTAACATAAGCATAATAACCTTCTGCTTCATTATAGTACAATCCGCGTCCCATTTTTATTCCATAATAGTAATAACCAAGTTTACCATTTTCCTCATAAATACCGGTATATGTGCGACCATCATCAGTAAATAAGCGTACACCAGGTTCAATTAAATCGTTAGATTTTACTTCATATTTACCCGTAGCTAATGTTCCTGTTGAGCGAACATAGACATAGTAATCATCCTCAGCATTGTAGTAAACACCGCGTTTCTGCTGTACACCCTTAACGTAGTAACGATATTCACCGTTTTCTTCTACAATACCGGTAACACTTCTACCGTCTTCGCCAAACAAATAATAATCTTTTGGAAGCAAATCATTGGTAGCATTTACATAATAGCGACCTGTAGCTACAGACTCATCCGTTTTAACATAAACATAGTATTCGCCTTCTTCGTTATAATATAAACCTCTACCCTGCTTCGCACCATTTATGAAATAATACTGTTTACCGGCAACACTCACAACACCAGTTACATCTAAAAGTTTGCCATCATCGCCAAACATATAATACTGAGGTTTTAAAAGTCCATTTGCTGCACTTTCTTTAACTTCATAGTAACCAACCGCACAGGTTCCAGTGGATCGTACATATACATAATAATCTTCTTTTTCTACATAATGAACACCTCTGCCCTGCTTTAATCCGTGACGATAGAAATACAAAGCACCATTCTCGTTAAGAACACCAGTGTACATCTTTCCGTCTTCACCGAAATAACGCATACCAGATTCAATTAAATCATTTGACTTAACTTCATACCAACCAGTAGCACAGATTCCTGTAGAACGTACATATACATAATAGTCACCTGCAGCATTGTAATATACACCGCCGCCCATCTTTGTACCATTCACATAATAAACCAGCGAGCTATTCTCTTCATAAATGCCGTTATATAGCTTGCCATCTTCATCGAACGGATACTCATAGTAGTCAGCGACATAACCATTGCCACGAGAAACTCTCTCCACACCGATTGCAAGTTTACCATCAGAATGAGCATAATATAGGTCATCACCTAATTTGAACATTCCATTTGTTTTTGCAATATTATCTTCTACATAGCAGATAAAATCGTTCGTTCTAACAAATCCCGTGTATTTTTCATCTGTCAAAACACCATCTTCGGTGAAAACAAAACATTTGAATTTACGAGAATTTGATTCCATAATCATATGAGGTCCTTCAGCTCGATAAATACCATCAAAGTAGTATCTTTCACCGTCAATATCTTGCCAACCTGACTTATAACAAGAAGGTCCATAGAAATACATAGTACCAACGAATTTGCCATCTATATAACGATCATGCCATACACCAGTAACCAACTTACCTGTCTCTTCGAAGTCATATGTGACGCCGTAGGAGAAAAAGTAACCTTCATAATGGCCAGAAGCAGCCTTACCGTTTCCATGGAAGAAATACCAATTATCGTTATGGTTAATCCAACCGGTTACCAATGAACCAACTTTTGAGAAAGAATAAGCATTCAAATTATCATTAAAGAACAAGCCGGTATATTTCGTCTATCATATTCGTCATGCTTAAGTTGATCAATAAGACTAACATTAGCAGGTTTGCTTTCATTAATGTACTTCTCTAAAAAATGTCTGTCTGTTCCGCTTCCAACAATTACAAAATATGCAGAAGAAAGAAATTCGCTTGCTTTTATACAATTAATTAGGAAACGAACATCTTGAGGTTTACCAAGGTTGCCACCATACACAAAAGCCTTTTTATGTTGTGGAATATTGTACTTTTTTCGCACTTCCTGGCGTTCCTGCTCATTCAAGCATACTTCTTGCACATCAATACAATTGGGACATACCTCTACTTTATCAACAGCAATTTCCGGATTGTGCTTAAGTACATATTCAACATTAACCTTTGACATACATCCTATTCTGTCAGACACATAATACAGTTTTTTTTCTTTGCTACGGAAATACCTGTACACAAAACCCTTTAAACCTTTTTTGGAAAGCAATCCAAGATCAACCGAATTTTGAGGAAAAATATCCTTGAGCATCAAATAACTTTTGGCACCATCACGCTTTTTAACAAATGATATTACATCTGCAAAAGTAACCGGAGGTGTTGCGTATAGAACTAAATCAAACTTTACATTCGAAAAATATTTTTTGATGCCTCTAATGAACAAAGGTTCAATGAGCAAAGTCGAAATACCTTTTTCGAAAAATTTAACTTTCTGGGTATTTCCTATTCTAATTTTCAAAATGCAACTGTCACCGAAACGAAGCATCTCCGTTTCTTTATGTGAGCTTCTTTCAACAGGAGAAATGCAATAAACATTATGACCGTTTTTTATAAATTCACGAAGCAGGTCACTATAAATATTCCGTTCATCAAAAGTATTAAAATCAAGCAACGAAAGAAATAAGATATTCATAAACCTAACCCTGCCTAAACGGCACTCTCCTCTCTGAAAGATTTTAAATATGAATTAATCCCTTGGGATATAAAACAGCTCGACTACAGTTTCTTCAACATTTTTTCCGTCGGCATGGAATTCCATAAAGCGTTCGCCTTTTGAAAACGTGCCTTCAAGATTACGTATTTCCGTAAATTCATAGTCGGCAATTTTTTCTGCAAGAGATTGCAGACGGTTGCCTGAACAGTTGGAAACAACATAAGGTGAAAGCTTTGATGCGGCATCAAAAACGAAGCCGTCATCCTCTGCAATGCACTGCTGAGTTTTTTCATAAAGCGCATTGAGATACTGCTTTTGCCTTTCCATACGGCGGTTATTGGTATCATCATCAAGTCCGTAACGGGAACGGACAAAATTGAGGGCATGATCTCCCTTGAGTAAAACCTTTTCGCCCTTTACAAGGGTATTGTCAATACCGCTGAAATCGTCATCTATCACAACTTCAACACCGCCGACATAGTCATTGTAAACGCCAACGGCATCCATTGTAACTGACATATAATAGTTGATTTCAATACCGAGCAACAGGTTTGAAACAGCCTCTGCTGTGTTGCGGCAGCTGATTTCTTTGCCGTTGCCGTATGTGTGGGCAAGAGCAAGCTGCTGGCTGATAACGTCAACCTTATCCCCTGCCACACCGAGAATGTTCATCTGAGCTATTGTGTCGCGGTTTATGTGCAAAGCGGTACATTCTTCTGCATCATTATCAACAACAAGAAGCATGAGAAAATCCGCCTGCATATCGTTGGTATATTCCTCTTCCCCGCCCTGCTCAAATTTATCAAGACCCATAATGAGAACGGTTTCCACGTTTTCTTTAAGGTCATATTTTTTGCCGTCATAGGTAAGAGCAGAATCGGGAATTTCAAAGGCATCGGGCTCAGTGTATTCCCCTGTCTGTCTATCCCAGACGCTTATACCGAAGAAAATTCCGCAAACAACCGCAACCGCCAGCAGAGCTGCGGCCGCGATTTTAATTCTGCGTTTCATCCTTCGTGAAGAACGGTGATTACTCATATTTTTTCTTGAAAGCTACTGCAACAGTGGCAACACAAAGAGCACCTGCAAGCACTGTTGCAAAGGCAACGTAGTCGTGTGCACCTGTGTCAGGTGAAACGGCAGAGCCCTTGCTTGTGTCAACAACAATTGCAAAGGGTGAAAAATCTTTGATTGAAAACTCAAGTGTTTCACCGTCGGGAAGTACTCTTGCGTTTTCAACATATTCCCACTCACCATGGTTATAGTGAAGAAGACCAACGAAGTTTCTGAGTGTATCTGCGCTGAGCTTAATGCGGAAATAACCGTGGTAATCGTGAGTGTCGCAATTGTAATAGCTGACATCGAACAAATCGCTTACTGCGAGGTTAGATGCGGCTAAACCGAGGCCTGCAACATATGCCTTGAACTGAGCGTTGAGAGATGTGAGGTCAACGCCTGCTGCAACGATGCCATATACCTTTTCAATTTCTGCAAGCTTATCTGCAGGAAGGGTCTTTCTGTCTTTATAAGGAGTGACAACAAGCTTTGCGGTACAGTCTTCATTTTCATTTTCACCTTCAATAAGCTCGGGAGCATTGTTGTTTGAAGGGCTCTGAACAAACTGGCCGGGGCCTGCAAATACGGTTACGCTTACTGCAAAAGCCATAACCACTGCAAGGAGTAATGCTAAAATCTTTTTCATTATATTTCTTCCTTTCAAAAATAAATATGGTCTTTATCTTTACAGAAAAATTCATTTCCGTAATTAACTAAATGATGCAAAAAATCTTCACCGAGACCTTTTGTGATGTGGCTGACTGCCGATTTTATTTCAGGAGCGCGATCGGTGGTGTTGTGGCAATCCGACCCCACAAAGTGGGCCATACCTGAGCCGAGGAGCTTCAAAGCCTTGCGGCGGGTAAAAAAGCCGTTTATAAAGCTTGCATTGATTTGCATAAGCACTCCGCTGTTGAGCAAATCAGCAAAAACCGATTTAGGCTGCATAAAAATATATCTCTCTATATGAGCGAGCACAAGGGTAATATTCCCGTTTGAAGCAAGAGAAATCAGCTCTTTGATAACAAAATCAGTCCACTTTGCCGAAGGCATTTCAAGCAAAAGCAAATCCGTTCCGTTGATACAAAGCTTTGTTAAATCCGCAAGACGGCTGATGCCCTCATAGTATCTGATCTCAGCACCGAGGACAACCTGAGGAAAGTCGCTGTTCAGGTTCAGCTTTTCAAATGACTTTTGGCCCCTTGACAAAAAAGCTGAAACAGACTCACCGTTGGCATAAAAATGAGGAGTGGCTATTACACGGGTAACACCCTGATTTTTAAGCTCAGTGAGCATTGCGATACTTTCTTGCTGGTTTTTGCTTCCGTCGTCTATTGCCGGCAATATATGCGAGTGAAAATCAATCACATAAATGTCTCCTTATGTTGGCAACTTATGTTTCTGCTGAATCGTAGTTGCCGTAGGTTTTGTAGTATTTGTAATATCTCTTATACTTATATTTACCGTAAGAGCCCTTGCCGTTTTTGGATTCGTTTATAACGCATCCGAGAACCTTGACATCAGAGAGCTTCAACTGTCTGAAGCAGGTTTCAAGCTCCTTCTTTTCGGTATAATCCTCACGGACAACGACGATTACACCTGTGATAAACTTAGAAATGGTAAGTGCATCCGAAACGATGTTTACGGGAGGAAGGTCAATGATAATATAATCAAAATTGGCGGAAAGTACCTTGAGTGAATTTGCCATTCTCTTAGAGCCGAGAAGCTCAGAGGGGTTGGGAGGCAAATCACCTGCGGGCATAATATACCAATTGTTCAGCTGGCTTGATTTAAAAATGCCCATCTGAATGGTTTCTTCACCCTTGAGCAAATCGGTAAGGCCGGGAGAATTGCTGAGCTTCATCTTTCTTGCGATACTGGGAAGTCGCATATCACCGTCAATGAGAAGCACTCTTTTGCCGCTTTCTGCAAGCACGTAAGAAAGGTTTACCGCCGTGGTACTTTTGCCCTCGCCTCTCATGGCACTTGTTACGCCGATGATTGCACACTCACAATCTTCAGGCAAAGTGAAGGAAAGGTTGGCTCTGAGCAATTTATACTGCTCCGTTGCGGTGAATTTAAGATTTCTGTGCAAAGTTTTTTCGTTTTCTTTGACAGACATTATCTTTTTTGATTTATTGAAAATACCCACAACTGCACCTCCTTATCCTTTTTTGTAGTATTTGTTGTAGTAGTAACCGTATTTCTTGCTCTGAGTTTCCAACAAATCGGGAATCTTGGCAAGTACGGGATAATCGTAGTTATTAAGAATATATTCTTCGTCGTGAACGGTATTATCAAGCAAAGCAATAACCACAAAGAACAGCAACGAGAACACCGCGCCGAGAATAAATCCGACTATTGTGTAGCCCGTTATGTTAGGCGCAACCTTGTTGGTGACGGGAACAGCAGAATCCACAACCTCCATTGAGCTTCCTTCAACAATTTCGGAAACTCTCTGGGGGAGAATTTTTGCAATGCCGTTAGCAATTTTAGCCGCCTCGTAAGGGTCCTCACTTGTTACGGTAACACGCATAATTTCTGTTTCATCAACAGGAGAAGCCTCTATCATATAATAAAGATCTTTCCATTTATATGAAACGTCTGTTGCTTCAATAACCTTTTCAAGAGTTGTGCGGTTTTTGAGAAGTACGGAGTAGGTTTTAACAAGACTCTGAGCTGCGCTGATTTCAGAGGAGCTGATACTGAAGCCCAGGTCACCAACAGTGAACGAGCTGTTGTTAACATACAGCATAACAGATGAAGAATAGGTCGGAGTGATTGCGAAGGAAGCAACCGAAAAACCGATTGCCGCACCCAGAATACTTACAATCACAACAACCCAGATTCTGTTCCATATTGTTTTTATAATATGAGCCAAGTCAATTACGAGATACTCCTTGGTGTTTTTAACTGCCTTATCCATAAATTTAAACGCTCCTGTCAAGTGATAAATACGCAAAAATACTGCCGGCAACCGCTAAGTTGCTGAACCTAAAATTAAATTAAAGCTTGTTTCTTACAAAAGAATCAACAATGTCCGAAATAACCTTCAGTCCCTCATCAGAGCAGAGCCTGAGGTTGTCGATAATATTCATCGGAACATTGTCACTTCTCATATTGCCCAGAAGAATATAGTCGGGAGTTGTTCCCAACGCATTGCAAACACGCACCAACGCTTCAAGACTAGGTACAGAATGACCGTTTTCTATGTTGGAAAGATAGTTGTTGGACAGCTCTGACATTTCTGCAAGCTCATTCTGTCTAAGACCCAATTCCTTTCGCTTGTTGCGAATACGAGTACCAATTTCAATGTAATCAATTATCACCAAAATCACCCATTAAATTTTATCAATTTATCGAGTTATTGTTAACACTCTAAAAGTGTAAAATACACTTTTAGAGTGTATTTTGGCAGTTAGTTTTTACTAATTGACTTTTTGGAAAAATTCATAATTCTCTGTAGGAACAAAACAAAAAAATAAGCGACAGAATGAAAAACATTCTGTCGCAATGCAAAATATCCGTCTTTTAAGCGAGTTCAATCTCATAGAAAACCACGCCGTTGGGAGCAAGGTTGGTTGAAAGATTTATTGATGAATTTTCAACCGTTACGGTCTCACTCACGGGGGTGAGCTGAGCGCACTGCTCATATTCGTCACGAAGCTCGGTGAAATAAATTTCCCTTGCTCTCGGGTCATCGAGAGTAGTGATGCCCTCAATCTGCGGGTCGTCGGGCGACCAGCCGAAGCAATCATTGCCTATGCCGTAGGTCTTTCTGTCCTCAACCCATTCGTCAAAGTAATTGGCATTGTCATCTACAACATAAGCTGTCACCTTGACCTGCTTGCTGTTAAACTGTGGTGCATTGATTGCAAAGCTAAGGTCAATGTCCTTTTTATAATCAACCTTGTTTTTGAAGTTATATGCCATGATGCGAAGAGTCTGTGCATCTTCATCATAAGCTGAAACAGCCTCGACTTCGTTGTTATAAATCACACCTGTTTCACCTTTCTGAACGCTGACACGTTTTGAGCCTGCAAACTCAGATATGCAATCTGCAACGTGGTAGCTTACTGTGGGATACCCGCTGAGAAGACCGCCCGAAAGGTAGCTCCAGGCTGAGAAGTAATCACCGTTTGTGTCAAAAAGCTGTTTATAAAGTCTGGCGTCGTAAGCCGCCTGATAGGTATAACCGACTGTTCTTGTATGAAGCTGGTCAGAACTTTCTCCGCTTGTGTTTCCGCATAGAATTCTGCCTTCGTCAATGCCGAAAATCAAATCCTTGAGCCCTGCTTTTTCGGCAGCAGCCTTGAGGCAATTGATTGTTCCGGGCAAATCGTATCCGCTTGTGAACTCACCGGGTGTGCTGTCATAAAACGAGCCCGAAAGGAAGCAGACGCGAGTGCCTCTTTCCCCTGTTTTGTAGTTAATGCCCTTTCCGCAATGAAGAATAAAGCTTTCTTCATCCCACAGACCTTCAGTTACCGTCATTGAATGTGCGCCAACAAAAACATCCTCACCAATCACGGTCTGCAAAGCGTCAACGGTGTAGTCATAAAGCTTGCAGTAAGCCACGGCTGTGTCACCCATTGAGCCGCTGGGGGCCTTGAACCACTGCTCATTTTCATATTCGGTCATAACACCGAAGCGCCAGGTAAGCACCTCGTCTGCACCGAATTCATCCACAAGAGCCTGAGCGAGAGCCGCCATATAGTTATAATAAACATCATAATCATCGGGCGGATAGATGTTTGTGTCAAAATCAGCGCCCTTGACCGCATCGGTTGAATATTTGAGAGGTACACTGCCCAGCTTGAGGTGAGGCTTTGCACCGAGAGAAAGAATGCCCTTGCAGTTGTCGATGAGTTTATCAAACTTGTAGTCGTCAAGAACATCAAAATTCAGCGGGTCTTCAAACAAATCTCTTGTGGTGTTGCCGCCTGAGCACTGCATAAGCTGAATATACTCAACAAATTCAAAAATATCGTATTTTTCATTTGCGGTGGGGTTAATGAACTGACTGCCCATTTCCCACACGTTTACATTGCTGACAACGTTGGGAAGCTCCTCTCCCATCTGCGAAGCATCAATGCTGAAGGAATAGTAGTTGATACTGTCTCCTGCTGTGAAAACAATTCCGGGGAAAGCCATTATCAAAGACAGAAGCCAGCTAAAAAAATAGGTTATCGCATTCATAAAAGTCACCTTTCAAAAAAGCTCCGCCAAAAATGACGGAGCACATTTTTAAGCAATTATTTTCAAAAGAATTTCAACCATCTGCATAACGTAGAAAATGGTTCTTTCAAGAATTCTTGAAAACTTATCACTGAGATTCTGAACATTGCCAGCGAATGATGATGTGCCGTAGCCTTCAAGTGTGCCGTTGTTGTCGTCAACACCGTCATCATCATATGCGAATGAGTAAAGAATCGGTGAAGCGATGGCAACGAGCGCATATTCAACAGCAGAAACCTCGCCAAATACTGAAATTGCGAGCTTCATAATCTCTTCTGATGCGGACTCAATACCCAAATCCTCAAGGAAGGATTCAGCAATAAGGAAGAGAGTTTTGTCACCTAAGATTGAAAACTCAGTTCTGAGAAGGAGAGCAACGCTTCTGAGAAGAATTGTAACCTCAGTGCTGTAAAGGTCATAATACTCACTGCCTGAATAGTGGAAGCCTACAAGCTCAGTCACCAGATCCCAAAGATTTTCATAATCGCTGTCGGGAATTTCAAGGCCGAATTCAGCGGCTCTTTCCTGAACACTGCCCTCACCGTAGAGAGGCATTTCAAGGGTGCCGTTGAGCTCATTTACAACAGAAGCAACAAGGTCATAATAGACTGCATCCTCATCAAGGCCCATACCTTCAAGCTTGAGGTCGCGGCCGAGACGGTACTGAATGCCGGCTTTGAAGAACTCATGAGCATAAACATCGTTCATACCCTCTTCCATAAGAGCAATCTGCTCGGGAGTGTAGCCCTTTACGGTTGAAGTGAGAGCGTCAATGTCAATTGAATCGATTGACCTTGATTCATATTTGATTTCGTCCTCAGTAAGGCTGAACATTCTGTATTCAAGAGGATACATAATAAGGCTTGTGTTTGCAAAATCATAGATTTTGTTGCCCAAAAGGCTTGTGTATGTGGCGGCATCACTGCAATGCTCATGGCCTGAGAAAACAAGCTTGATTCCGCTGTCGGCAAAAAGCTCTGCGGTGCTGTAATGCCACTTGATGATGAAGTTGCGGCTGATAAGACGCTGAATGGGAAGGTGGTCAAGAAGGTTGTGGTGCATCATAAGAATCGGGTACTTGCCGTCTTCCTTGGCTTTTTCAGCCTGGTCACAAACCCACATAACTCTGTCGGTGTCCATACCGTCCTCAGTTGAGGCTGTTTCGTGACAGCTGTCAAGGGCGATAAGGCGGTACTTGTCACTCAGGTCAACCACGTAAGAAATTGAATCGTCATCGGTTGCAATAGCTTCATCCCAACCGAAGTTGTAATATGTCTGTTTGAAATCAAGCTGAGTAAAGTCACCTTCGTTGTAAGCAGAGTCGTGGTTACCGTTGATAACGTAAATCTGCTTGCCGGTTTCTTTTTCGAATTTTTCAAATTTTTCTGCCATATCAAGGTGCTGCTGAACGATAACACGTCCGTCGTTTACAATATCACCGGGAATGAGAACGAATTCACAGGAATCATCCTCAGCGCACTGGCGGAGAAATTCATCAATAATGAAGCCTGCTTCATTCTGGAGCTCAGCACGGCGGTTAGCGTGCCAGAAAACTTCTTCATAAGTAATATTTTCTTCAAGCTCTTCTTCAGGGCAAACGTAATGAAGGTCAGATGCAACTGCAAATCCGAGGTCGGGAGCCTCCTGTGCACTTACACCAACAGCAACAATGCCGAAAAGAATTGCAACAGTTAAAACAACAGAAAGAATCTTTTTCATAAAACTGCTCCTTTAAATTTGTTAGTGTCATTTTACCATTTTCGCATTTTTTTGTCAATAAAATATTATTTCAGGAACTTGCTTGTGAAGTTCTGCTTGAGCCTGAAATTACCGTCGGGATTGATTTTGACAACGGTTGTGCCCTGCATCCATTCTTCCTCGGGAATGCCGAATTTATCGCCCATATGGTAAATTTCATAGCCTGTCATCTGAACGTAAGCAAGAAGCACGCCTTTATACATTGCGGCAAAGTCGTTGATGTGGTCGTGACCCGAGAAAAACGCTGTTGCACCCATTTCTCTTGCCCTTTCAAAAAGACCGCTGTTATATTTGGAGCAACCCACATTTTCGTGCATTGAGCCGTAAATCACTTCACCGTTACCGTTTGGTTTGCCTGTGGGAATGGGCTTTTCGTTTTCGTCAAAGTCCATAATCTCTTTATACTCGGGCACGGGGATGTGCATAAAGAGCATTGATTTCACGTCGCCCTGTTTATTCTGCAAGGCTCTGATATGGTTTTCATACCATACAATCTGATTTTCTTTGATAAAATCGTAGCTGTTGGCATATTCTTCGGGAAGATTATATTCCTTGCAATAACGGGGATAAATGTCTCGCCCTGAGTCAAAAAGTGAGAGGCACTGCGAAACGTTGCCGTCTGCATTCAGAATTTCAATGAAGAAATTGCCGAAACCGAACAAATCAGACGGACCGATTTTTGTCAGGCAATGCTCATACTTTGTGAGATTTTTGAGCATAAAGTATTTGTGAAATTCCTTTTCTTCCCTTGCTTCGTGGTTGCCGAAAACAAATGCCCAATAAATGCCGATGTCTTCCATAAAACGGGCAAACTGAACACTGTCGAGCTGCTGATAATCGGTAACAAGAAAATCGCCTGTAAAAAGCACAAGGTCGGGCTTCACGTCGGCAATGTGCTTATAGAGCATATCCATTGCCTTGTAAATGAGCTTGTTATCGCGGTCAACGTGCATATCGGTGGCAAGGAGAATTGTGAATTCCTTGTCGCTTATTGTGCCGTCGGGGTTGAATTTTGCGATAGCGGTTGTGTCATCTGACTGACGGACAATTTTAACATCCGTTCCGATAAAGGGATGAGGCACATTCTTTGAAAAAAGGTGTGCGGGATACTTTCCGCCCGACAGTTTATGAACAACTCCGCCCACACCGAGAACAAGGTTATTGGCGGTTTCTCTTATAAATTCTTCAACAGGTCTCATACAAAAACTTCCTTTCTGGGGTATGATGAAATGATAACATAATTGATGTTCAAATGCAATAATAATTCGTAATTCGCAATGCGTAATTCGGAATTATGTTGACAGCAACATTTTGTAGGGAATGGCGCTTGCGACATTCCTTGGGAACGGTGTTGCGGTGCGTCGAAAATCGCCGCACCCTACACGGCTAACGGTGTCCCGGGTCGATGTGGGCATCGACCCCTACAAGATTAGGGGAAGACGCAGTATGAGTGTTCTGCGAACAAAAAATACCGCCGAAAAACGGCGGTACGAAAAATCAATACTTGTCTTCAAGGTCTTCTTTTTTCTTTCTGCCCTTGCCCTTTGCTTCAAGGCGGGCTTCTTTTTCTTTCTGCTGAGCGGCCTTTGCTGCTTCTCTTTCAGCGGCAAGCTTTTCGTTTGCTGTGTTGTTCTGGCTGATTGACCAGCGGGCAAACTTAAGCCTGTTTTTGTCAGCGCCTGTTTCGATGATGATAGAATCCTCTTTAACAGTAACAACACGGCCTATGATACCGCCGATTGTTGTAATTTCATCGCCTACCTGAATGTTATCGCGCATTGCCTGCTCTTCTTTTTGCTTTTTCTTCTGCGGTCTTATGGTGAGGAAATACATTGCAACAATCATAACACCGAAAATTAAAAGCATACTGCTGTTTCCACCTGGCATATTTATAACCTCCAAAAAAATATCTTTTTGATTATAACCTAATTATTGACAATTTGCAAGTGTTTTTTAACTTTTAACACACTTTTAACATTTATATTCTTGTATCAAGCAAATCGACGTATTTATTTTTGAACTCTTCAAAGGTGCCGTTATCAAGATTTTCTCTGATTTTTTCCATAAGGGTGTTATAAAACCAGAGATTATGTGTTACGCA
>JAGBHX010000159.1 GCA_017935265.1 Clostridia bacterium
CTACATTTTATATAGACGACAATAACGAAAGGAAAGAATTGAAATGGCATACAAGATTTTTATAGACGGTCAGGAAGGCACTACGGGACTTAAAATTATTGAGCGATTCAAGGACAGAACAGATGTTGAAATACTTAAAATTGACGAGGATTTAAGAAAGAGTGCACTGGAAAGAAAGCGTCTTATAAATGAGTCGGATTTCACTTTCCTCTGTCTACCTGACGCGGCGGCTATCGAGTCAGTTTCGCTGGTTGAAAATAAGAACACAAGAATTATCGACGCTTCTACAGCTCACAGAACAAACCCTGCCTGGGCATACGGTCTGCCTGAGCTTTCACAGGCTCACAGAGATAAGATTGCAAACTCCAACAGAGTTGCTGTCCCGGGTTGTTACGCAAGCGGCTTCAATGCGGCACTTTATCCAATCGTGCAGGAAGGTCTTATTGCACCTTATCACCCTATCATCTGTCACGCAGTTTCAGGCTACAGCGGTGCAGGCAAGAAGGCTATCGCTGTTTATGAGGGCGACAACAAGCCTGACGAATACAACTCACCAAGACAGTATTCCATGGGCAAGACACATAAGCACATCAAGGAAATGATGGCTGTTTCGGGACTTTCCTATCCGCCTATTTTCAATCCTATCGTTGACAACTATTATAACGGTATGGTTGTTTCCATTCCGCTTCATCTCCGTGCAATGGCAAAGAAAACAAGTGCTCAGCACGTATGGGAGGTTATGGCTAAGCACTACGAGGGACAGAACTTCGTAAAGGTAATGCCGTTTATGGGCGAGGGCGTTCTTCAGGACGGCTTCCTTGCGGCTAATACACTTAAAAATACAAACCTTATGCAGATTTTTGTTTTCGGCAACGACGACCACGTACTGCTATGCTAACGTCTTGACCACCTCGGTATGGGTGCAAGCGGTGCGGCTGTGCAGTGTATGAATATTATGATGGGAATTGACGAAACAACGGGACTTGTGTAAGAGTGTGGAGTGTTGAGAGTTGAGAGTGGAAACCAAACGCAAGCGTTTGGTTCCGAGTTTCACTTCGTGAAACATCGGAGTTGCAACAACACTAAAATAATAACGGGTTTCCAAAGGGGACGGTGTCCCCTTTGGTAGGGTTTTTAGGGGCAACGCCCCTAAATCGCTCTCCGCAGAGAGCGAAACACTGACTTCGCCCGCAGGCGTGCTTGAGAAGCGCTCTGGAGAGTGAATTTTGAAGCGGTAGCTTCAAAAGAGAGAGGCTCTGCAAGAGAGAGCCTCTCTCACCGCCCCGAAGCTGCTGTTTACAGCGCACGAAGCTGCTGCCAATCTATCCGTACAAAACAAACCCTACACAACAAGGAGAAGTCAAAATGAAAACACCAGTAATTACTTTACTTTGGTTTTTAATCATTGCCGCCGCATTTGTTGCTGATTTCAACAGAGCAGGTTTTTTCATTGAAAGCTTTGTTATAGGAGAAGAAGCAGAGGTTTATGCAGTTTGCGGCGATGAGCGTGTCAAGCTTTCGGATGAGGATGCGGAAAAGGTTGTTTATCTGCTTTGTCACAAATACGACGCTCGTGGCGGCTACAAGTGCCCATATGATGACAGAATAGGCTTTGATATTGAAGGAAAACGTTATGCAATTGCTCTTGACGGGTGCAGCACCGTTCAGGTTTACAACGCCGGCGGGGAACACATTGGTGACGGTTACCTTTATTTAGATGAGGGTTCAATCAATCCTTATTACTTTAAATATTTTGATAACGAGGATATTTCTGCAATGTGGTATGAAGAATAATTACGCATTACGCATTGCGAATTATTAAAGGGAGAAGTCAAAATGAAAAAATTCGCTATAATTACTTTTTTCTGGATTTTGATTTTTGCCGTTTCGCTTGCTGTCGGAATAAGAGTTGGCTTTTCCATAAGACCAAACGCTGAGGTTTATGCCGTTTGCGGTGATGAGAGCATCAGGCTTTCCGATGAAGATGCTGAACAGGTTGTTTATATTCTGCGTATGAAGTATGATACAGCAATAAGCGGCAAGTGTCCCCGTGATTATGATGTAGGCTTTGATATTGACGGAAAACGTTATGCGATTGCTCTTGACGGGTGCAACAGTGTTGGTGTTTATAATACTGACGGTGAATACATTGGCGGCGGTTGTGCATTTTTTGAAGGCTATTCAATCAATCCCTATTACTATAAATATTTTGACAACGAAGCTATTGGCGAATGTTTAAGTTCGGACAATTAAAATAAATTAACGAGGTTATAAAAATGGAAAATTTCAAGATTATCGACGGCGGCGTGTGTGCCGCAAAGGGCTTCAAGGCAAGCGGTCTTTACTGCGGCATCAAGGAGAACCCTACAAAGAAGAATGACATTTGTCTGATTGTTTCAGACGTTATGTGCAACGCAGCTGGCGTGTACACCTCAAACAAGGTCAAGGGTGCGCCTGTTGTTGTTACAAAGAACAATCTTGCAAAAAGCGGCGGCAAGGCTATGGCTGTTATTGCAAACTCAAAGAATGCCAACACCTGCAACGCTGACGGCGA
>JAGBHX010000160.1 GCA_017935265.1 Clostridia bacterium
CATGGCGTAGCCAATTCATGACGGTTTTCCCGTCAATTCATTATTCTGATTTGTCCCCGACAAATCAGAAATTATCTCAGGAGGTATATTATGAAAACAAACAAATTAACAAAAATCATTGTTCTCGCATCAGCATCAGCCTTACTTGCAGGCTCATTTGCCGGATGTGGCGGCAAAAAAGAAAAAGAAGTTGCTTCAACCGACGGCAAAAATTTTACCTACTGGACAACCATGCAGGGTGAATCTGCCGTATCTCTCAAAAGTTACAACGAAATGATGATGTGGCAGGAGCTTGAAAAAAGAACAGGCGTACACATCGACTTTATTCATCCCATCGAGGGTTCAACCGGTAACGAAGCATTCATTGCTATGATGTCGGGCTCTGAAAGACCTGATATGATAGAGTATGATTGGTCAGCTTATACCGGTGGTGCTCAGCAGGCTCTTGAAGACGAGGTATTGATTGCTCTTGATGATTATATTGAAGAATATGCACCTAACTATTATGATTACATGGAGGGCGAAAAGGGCAAGGCGGCAAATTACCGCTATAAGCTCATGGCAACAAGCGAAGAAGGTCAGTATTACGGATTTAATGTACTCAATGTTGGCGATGCAAAAGCCTTTGCCGGACTCTATGTAAGAGGTGACAAGTTAGAAGAGTGGGGAATGGAACGCCCCGAAACAATAGACGAATGGACAGCACTCTTTGCAAAGGCAAAATCAGAAGGCTTTGAAAAGCCTCTCACCGGCAGCATTGATGCATTTTCATTCAAATCAGCCCGTACACATTCCTTCAACACTGCATTCAATGTAGGTAAGGATTTTTATCTCGAAGACGGTAAGGTTGTGTTCGGCCCCTTCCAGCCCGGATTTAAGGAATATGTGGCACAGCTTGCCGAATGGACAAAAGCCGGCTATCTCGACACAGGTTTTGTAACTAACGACAGCGTAAAAATTGAAGGGAATATCGCCAACGATATTTCAATTGCTTCATGGGGCTTTATCGGTTCTGCCATGGGTAAGATTACCCCTGCCGCAAGAGCTAAAAACCCTGATTTCAGCCTTGTTGCGTGTCCTGCTCCCGTTGCCAAAAAAGGCGAAATTTCCAAATTCCAGATGAGATACAACGAAGCAACCACACTTGCACTGGGAATCACTCCCGAATGCGGCAACAAAGAAGCCGCTATATCGTGGTATGACTATTTCTATGGCGAAGAGGGTATGATTCTTCAGATTTTCGGTATTGAGGGCGATACTTTCACCAAAGAGGAAATCGATGGCGAAACTCACTATGTATATACCGACAAAATCACAAAGCACGAAGGTCTCAATTCAATAACCGACGCACTCTACAAATATATGCTCCCCTGTAACCACCCCGGCTACAACCAGCATGAAGATTATCTCAACGGTTATTATCAGTATGAAGAACAGAAAGATGCTCTCAAGGTATGGAACAGAGCTTCCGAAATTGCCGCAGATGTTGTTCTTCCCACTCTTTCCTATACAGAAGAAGAACTCGAAGTAAACACCAACGTAAAGGAAATTGCATTGCCTGCTCTTGAAGTTGCAATCTGTGATATGATTCTCGGCAAACGTTCAATGGATACATGGGACGATGCTATTGCTGAAGCAAAGGCAAACGGTTATGATGACTACCTTGAAAACGTTCAGACAGCATATGACCGCTTCATGGCAAAGATTAAATAATAATTGTTCCCAATAACATCAGGAGCCTTGTCTCTTATAAAATTTCCAAGTTCTTTACCTCTCGGGGCATGCGCTTCTGATGTTATTAAAGTTACCTTTGAAACTACTAATGCATTCAGTAATGTTGACTACGCTAAAGCCTTTGTATGGAATAAAACCAATTTAAAATCCACCGGCGTGAAAACATTGCTTGGCAACGAACCTAAATTAATTAATTTCTTGCCAAAATTAAGAAAATTGTGTAGAATAAATACAGGTAATGTTGTCAACCAAAGAGTTGAATTTGAGTTTATCGGGGAGTTGGAACGAGGTTAGTGAAGCTTCTCCTTGAAGAGAAGCTGTCAAGCTTGGCTTGACTGATGAGGTGTAGCCGCAAAGCGGCGTTATATCAGTGCATCTTATTAAAGAGACGCCTCATCCACTGCTCACGTGGTCCCCTTCTCCTCCAAGGAGAAGGCTCACGCACTAGCACTAAACAGCTCGACAAATTCCAATTTGTCACTGAGTTGACGATATTGCCCTACAATCTTATTTAATAATAAATTGAGATATTTTTGTTTGAAAAATTGTCAGGGTAGTATAATTATAATATGGAATATTTAAAAAACAAACCATCTATTACAGTAAGAATATCGGATATGAAGCTCAAAATCATTCGTTTCGGAATTGCTCCCGAAATGGGTTTCTGGCCTGTCGACCGCGATATGACAAAGGAGCCCGGTCACACTCATTTAAGCTATGAGGCAATTTTTGTCACTAAAGGTGAGCTTGAGGTGAGAACTCAAGAAAAAAGCACAAAGTTTGAGAGGAAAATTGTAATAATTCCTCCAAACCTCAACCATTATACCGTGCCAAGTCGGGATGGGTGCTTTTGTGTGCTTTTTAAGATTGAAAATTCAAAGCACGATAATTCCAAGATTGAATATATCAACAATTATTTGAGTAAGGATATCTCTGCTTTTGAACTTTCGGATGATGTAGACTATTATATCCGGGCTTTTGCCCGCAAGAGCAAGGAAGACACTCACTCCGCCGAAAAAGATGCTGCTCTTTTGGCAGAG